>JBGOTX010000163.1:0-5169 GCA_041476705.1 Candidatus Zixiibacteriota bacterium | reverse complement strand
CCGCCCAGGAGAATGCGGGAGGTGGGCGAAAGCGCCAGACTGTCGAAGAAGACGCTGTCACGATTTGGGTGGCGGAAGACCGCCTGTTCATTCATGGCCGTCTTGAACAGCGGAATCAGTCCGGAGTTGCCGTCGGCGCCGTCGAAATCAAGCGGACCATCGGTCACCGAGATTGACTTGTACACGCCGGGATTTTTGAGAATCGCGCGGAAGGCGCCGTACGCGGCTGTTCCCACGCCGCCGATCCCCCGTTTGCGAGAAGACGCCTCAATGGCCGGAATGTAATCGTCGAGCCAACCCAGCAATTGTGAAACGTTCACCGGCGGAGCGCCGATTATGCCGTCATAATACCCGGCCGGTGCGCTGTTGCCGTACCAGTATCCGCCGAACACCCGATCGTTGCCCACACAACACACGACCATCGGCTGTATCTCCCCGGACAGCATCATCTCCTGCATAAGGTCCAGCAGGCCATGATTGAAATAATAGAATTTGTCTTCCTCTTCCGGGGCCAATAAGACCAGAGTCGGGACGGGCTGGTTGCTATAGGCCACCTTTGGAATGTATATGGACGTCAACAGCAACTGGGACTCGTTGCGAATCTGCAAGGCCAGCAGGGTATCAAAGACATGGTCGCCGCGAGGATCGATCTGCCAACGATCGACCGGAAAATTCGGAACGTTGGTGCCGCGGTCATTACAACCCCAGGCCGAAATGAGGGCGGCCGCGGCAATGAGAAGTAGGAAGTATCGTTTCATCATGGTCGCTCTCTCCTAAAATCGATAGTCAAATGACAACACCGTTTCGATAGTTGTGGCTTTATAGTCGCCGGGGAAACTATCGACGACGCCATCGCCGTTGAGGTCGTTCAGCGCCGTTGTGCTCAGGTTGGAAAAATGACGGTAACTCAGCACCAGGGAACAGTTGAATCGATTGGTGGCATGAAGAATGCCGCCAATGTTCAGGCCGAGCTTGTCGCCGGTGTCGACCAGTTGCGGGTTAGCGGATTCATTGTTTCGATCGGCTGACTGATCCAGCGATCCGCCGGCCAGGATTGACAGCTTGGTAATCCAGTCATACCGGAGTCCCAGCGCAACTTTGCCGGCCGACTTCCAATGAGCGGGCCTTACCGTGGAAGCCGTCAGAAACGACGGAATTCCCGTAGCGGCATCGCGACCGCCGATCGGCAATCCTATTACGTTAGTGTAGTCGAATTGCAATCCTTTGAAGCGGGACCACATCATCAGTTCGGCGTCGAGCGCCACGGTCAGCTTTTCCATCGGTCGATATGATCCGGCAATAGCCACCGACATGGGAAGCTGTAGTTTGGATTCAAAATCCGCCGTCATCTTCACCGACTGGCCGGTGGTGAACAGGTACTCGGGCGTGCCGATAAGCGTCGACTTCGCCAGCGTCGAATTCTTGGGCATGAGGTAGTTCAGATTTGAAGTTCCCTTGATGGTGATGTCGAACGGAACTGCGGCGGTAAAGGCCAGCGTTCCTTGGCCGAATTTGTACAGCGCCCCCGCGCGAAAACCGAATCCCCAGCCGTGGCCGTCGACTGAAACAAATTCGGGAATGAATTCGTCTGGCCGGGCACTGAACTTCGGACCCAAAGGGTTGTTGCGGAAGATCACATCGTTGTAGAATAAATCGCCGCGCAGAATCTGAAACCCGATCCCCAGCGCCAGTTTGTCGCCCTGAAACGACTTCGCCGCCGTCAGCTGGAAAGCCACCACGTCGAGGTTGTTCTTGAATTGGACGGTGGGAAATCGGCCTTCGGCCGAATCGTTGTACGCCGACATCGGCTGGTACAGCCGCCAACTGATATTGTAATCGAACGGCTGGTAAGCGGAAAATCCGAACACAACCTCATTGCTCAAGATCGGCAATCGCGTCACCAGGCCGGAGCCGGGCGTATAGAAGACCTGATGAAAGTTATAGATTGTCCGGTCGTTGATCACGCCGATCTCATACGAATTCCTGTAGGCGTCATAGTATCGGTAGTTGGGAATGAGTTCGTTACGATACTGCGTGAACGACGCGTACCCGCCGAGCTGATTATCCTTTTGAAACGCCAGACCGGCTGGATTATAGTAGGCGGCCGTCCAGTCATCGGCGATCGACCGAAACGCGCCACCCATTCCTTGCGCCGACGTACCCACCGCCGTGTTTTCAAAACCACCGGCGGTTGCCATCGGGGAAAGCAATGCCAGACTCAGGAACGCACCGACCGCAAATTTGACAATCCCCATCATATACTCCATATCACACGTTTGAAAATTGCGTCTTCCCTTCCTCCGCCCCCGGTTGGCTTACCACCCCTCACTCGATCAGGCGGTACCCGCTGTCGTTCCGGAAGCTCTGTTGTTTCTAAGACGTATGAGGTCTCAGAGTTACTCAAAAAAACAGGCCACGAAGTTACCATATCCTCCTATCAGTGTCAATAGCCGAGACAATCTCGTGACAGCACGTTGAGGATACTCGTGCGCACGCAACGTCGGAGCCAAACCCAACCAATCCTCTTAACTTTCGCGACCTTGACCTCACAACTTAAGCAATCTCCATACGCTTGTGAACATGCGACTTAGGGCCGGTCACACAGGCCGCGCCATAGATTCGCGACTCTTCATTACGACGTCGCGCTGTGTTTTTCCTTTCCGGGGTACGGCGGAAATCCCTTCCCCCTAGAAAGGAACAGATTCACCGACCGTGCGCACAAGCTCCGGGCTTACACATGGTCGACGATTCCGGTAATCATTTGTTATCGAGTTGGTTACACGTCCCATTGAGACGCGGGCATCGCGCTTGCATGAGACCGGTTCAGCGACGACAGGAAGTCGTCTTCGGAGGAATATGGAGGAAGGTGAGTATGCGGAAGATTCTTTTCTTTATCATTCTGATTATCATTTTGGTCTCGTTGACTTGGTTTCGGCCGACGCGGGCCGAAGACCTAGGGGTCTTAGGTAGCCGCAATCGCACCGAATTGATCAAGGCCTTCCAGGCGAGCGCGCCTTCCTCGACCAACCAGAAATTGTATCAAACTCCACCGCTCTTTGATTCCACGGCCACTGACGCCTCAGCCAAGCCGGTTCCGACGCCGCTGACCGACAAGTTGTCGGCCGAGTTGGTGCCGTTTGAATCGCTCAAGCCGTTTGGTCAGGAGCTGTTTAGCGGTCCTCGCGAGTCCTCCCCGCCCGGCGACATCGCCACATCCTCAGATTATGTGCTTGGTCCGGGCGACAACCTGATTCTGCATTTGTGGGGCCGATCGGAGAACGAGTACAACCTAACCGTCGACCGTGAAGGCAAAGTGTTTATTCCCAAGGTGGGTGAAATCGTGGCGTGGGGAATGACGGTGGATGCGTTCAAGAATCTGGCGGAGCGGAAACTGGCCGCCATGTACACTGATTTTCAGCTCACCGTGTCACTGGGCAAAATTCGCTCCATTCGCATTTACTTGACCGGTGAAGTCAACCTTCCCGGCGCCTATACGGTGTCATCGCTCACGTCGCTCTTTAATGCGCTCTATCTGGCGGGCGGCCCAACGCCCAACGGCTCGATGCGGGACATCCGGCTGATGCGCTCCGGCAAAGCGGTTGCGCAGGTCGATCTGTACCGATTCTTACTTGAGGGGGACAACACCTCCGATATCAAGCTTGAAACGGGCGACGCCGTGTTCGTCCCCATCTGCGGACCGCGAGTGGCGATTCGCGGTCAGGTGCGACGCCCGGCGATCTATGAAATTCGCCCCGGACAGACGGCCATGGAGTTGTTTTCACTGGCCGGGAATGCCACTCCGGAGGCGCATCTGGACCGGGTCATGCTTGAACGGATCGCCGGTCGCGACGAGTGGAAAGTGATCGACCTGCATCTCAACGGGGACAAGCCGACCGAAATCACCAACGAGACCATGCGGGACGGTGACCGGGTGACGGTCTTTTCCGTCTTCGACGCCCACAAGAACGTCGTGGGCATCTTTGGCAAAGTGAAGCATCCCGGTTACTACCAACGCGACAGCGTGACGCGCGTCGCCGACTTGGTATCGCGGGGCCAGCTCCAGGACTATGATGTTCATTTGGACCGGGCCAATTTGTTTCGACGGCATTCCGACTGGCGGACCGAAATAATCCCCATCAATCTTCGCGCCGTCCTTTCCGGCGACACTTCGGCCGATCTGGCGCTATCGGACCGCGACTCCCTGCACATCTATTCGATACAGGACGTCAAATGGAGCAGGACAGTCTCGATTTCCGGCGAGGTAAACCGCCCCGGGCAATATCCGCTGTACGACAACATGACCGTGGCCGATCTTGTCTTTCTGGCCGGCTCGTACACGCGCGCCGCCACTTTCCTTCAGGGCGAACTGGCTCGGCTGGACACGGCGGGAAATGTGGCACTCTCCCGAATCGATTTGGCCGCCAATGCGGACAACCAGGCGCCCCTGCGCGAAAACGATCAAGTGTTTGTCCGTCGATTGCCCGAATGGCAATTGCACCGAATCGTGACGCTCGAAGGCGAGATTGAATATCCGGGTGAATACGTGTTAGCCGACCGTGAAGAAAATCTGCTGGAATTGTTGCAGAGGGCGGGCGGATTTACACCGTCGGCCTTTCCGCGAGGAACCGTACTACAGCGTCCATCCATCGCCAAGGCCATCGAACGCATGCGAATCGGGTCGGTGCTGGATAATTCAAACCCGCTGGTAAAAGACTCAATGGGGCATGTAAACCGAAGCAATGTATTCGCGCTGGATACCACGTCGGTGACTCGGATCGCCCTGGATATGGACAATATCATCAGGAGCAATGGCCGCACCGGCAATATTGTACTTCAGCCGGGTGACAAGGTCTATGTTCCACCGGTGCCGTCGGGTATTTCCGTACTCGGAGCCGTGGGATCGAATGGGACGATTCTATTCGAAAACAAGAAATCGGTAGAATTCTACATTGATCGGGCCGGAAATTTCGGCGCCGAGGCGGACAAAAAAAATACTCGTCTGATCAAGGCAAACGGGATGGTGCTGGCCGGTAGCGGTACGCTCGACCGCCGCGTTGAGTTGGGCGATGTTATCGTGGTGCCGAGCCGCATCAAGTCCGACCACGACTGGACGCGCACTTTGACCGCCATCACCGGCACTGCCGCCGGCGTTCTGGGGTCAATTCTGCT
>JBGOTX010000162.1:0-5184 GCA_041476705.1 Candidatus Zixiibacteriota bacterium | reverse complement strand
TGCGGCCTTGCGCTCATAAGCCGACAAATCGGCGGGAAGCTCTCGATATCGATTCTTGTAGTACGCGAGGATTTGCGCATGACGGCTGGGCTTGGTAGTGGTATCGTTTTTCACGGCCGTGGCCGTGGCTCCGGTCTTGGGTGCGCTCTTGACACTCGGCCGCGCCTTCTTCTGAAGTTCCTTGATCCGGTCCGCTTGCGCGAGGATAATCTGGCTGGTCGAATCCTTAAAATGGGTCAGGATCGAATCGCGCACCCGCACCGAATCCGACCAGGCGAGGCGGGTTTGATCGCCGGCCACGCGGAGGGATTCGAGTCGTTTCTGATATGCTGTGACTTCGAGTTGGGCCTTCGCCACACCCTGTTGAAAGGCCTCATCGACTTTGGCCTGATCGCGACCGGTCTTGATGAAGACGATCCCGAACAGCACCGCGAGCAGTACAATCGCCAATACAATCTTTTTCATCGTATTTCCTCTGGTACGTTGTGCGATAGTACCGGCGGTGGTACGGACAGTCAAGTTTGAACTGCGAGGAAATGCCGACAGGGGCGCTATTCGGCCGTAGACTGGGTCTCCAGCGTGGACAGGGACAAATGGGCTTTCCGGAGGTAGTAAAGCCCCATGAGCGTGATAGGGATATACTGGGCCGCATGAAGCACCAGGGCAAACGACAGGGCGTGTTCCTTGTCGATTCCGTAGTTGATCAAGGTCCACACGGTGCCGGCGTGGTATACCCCCACAAAACCGGGGGATGACGGCACGAGGATCGAGATCGACACGACTACCAGCAGAACAAACGAGGCCGACAGCGGCGCGTTGAACGGGGCGCCGTCAAAACCAAACGCCCGGAAGACAAACCAATTGGACAGGCCCATCAATACCCAGAGTACGACGGTCAATAGAGAGACCATGCCGAGGTCGCGGGGGCGCCGGACAAACGCCAGACCGTGGGAAAACCTGATGATGGCGCCCTCGATCTTCTTGCGAAGGGGCGCAGACAGGAAAGGCATCATCTTGGTGATCAGCTTACCGGATCGTTCGGGCCGGATGGCCAGGGCCAGAACGAAAATGATCCCGACCAGCGCAAAGGCAATGGCAATCAGTGCCCCGTTGGCCATGGCTTGTTGCTCCGGCAGATGGGAACCATAGACGACCAGACCAAATATGGCCAGCAGAATGACCAGATCGAACACCATCCGCTCGATGAAAATGGTGGCCAGCGACGCCGACTTGGAAATTTCGCGATCCTGATACGACAACGAGTAAGCCCGGGCGAATTCGCCGAGCCGAAGCGGCAGAACGTTGTTGGCCATGAAACCGATGCAGGTCGCGGAGAACAATTTCGAGAACGGCACCTGCTTTATGGGGTTGAGCATGAATTTCCAGCGATATGCCCGCTGGTGCATGGCGAAAACGACCAGCGCGATGTTCGGCAGAAGCCACCAGTAATTGGCCTCGGCCAAGGCGTTGCCCAACTCGCTGAAATCGATATTCCGAAAGAGCAAGGCCAGCATGACGACGGAAATCGCGATTCCGATAACAACGTAGATCGTGCGCTTCCAACCCTTCATCGCACGCCGCTTTCATTGATATCCACCAGCAGGGTTTCAAACTGCTTCGCCGCGTCGTCCCATGAGAACTTTTCGGCCCAGGCCAAGCCGCCGATCTCGAGTTTCTTGCGAAGGTCGGCATTTTGGATAATACAGAGGAGCCGATCGGCCAGTTGGGCGGTGTTACCGTATTCATACAAGAATCCGGTTTCGCCGTCGCGGACCGAATCACGCAGGCCGGGCGAATCGGCCGCCACCACGGTTGTCCCAACCGCGTTGGCCTCGATATTCGTCAACCCCCACCCTTCGCGTATCGACGGCAGAACGCAGACATGCGAACGGCGCAGACGGTCGAGTTTTTCCGCCACCGACACGAAGCCGGGGAATTCGACATCTGATGACAAGTCCAGCGACCGCGCCAGTTTTTCAAGCAACGGCAGGTAGTCCCCGGCCCCGACCACCATCAATCGCGCGTTGGGAACCTGCGCCTTGATCGTCTTGAACGCCAGGATCAGGTGGTGCACCGATTTGTATTTCTTGATTCGCCCAAGGTACAGAATGGTCGGTTGGTTGTACTTGGCCACGGCTTTGTCCGGGTAATAGATCGTGCGATCTATTCCGCAATGAATCACCGACATCTGTTCGCGCGGAAGACCGCGTGCCACGATATCGTCGGCGGTCGACTCGGAGATGACGTTGAAATGAAAGCGGCCATACACCGACAACAGCGGTTTTTCCGCAAGATAGATGTAACTGCCGATCACCGGGTTGATTTCCTGAAATACGGTCGTGGCGAACAGGTGCGGAATTACCACTAATGTATTCAGATGCAGGTACCAGGGAGTGTAAAACGGAATCTTGTTGATATCTTCCACGAGAATATCAAATTTCTCGCGGGCCACCAGATCGCGGAGTAGAAACGGCACGACCAGATTGAAATAGTGCCGCCGACCGCGTCGAATGATGCGAATCCCTTCGACCGTTTCTTCCGGGGCGCATCCCGGCCATCCGGAGCAGACCAGCGTCACCCGGTGTCCGTAGGTGACGAGGCGGCGCAGAATTTCCTCAAGGTGCACCTCGGCGCCCCCGGCGAACGGATTCTTCAGGTCGTTCCAGTTCAGCGCGAGGATATTCATGGTGTTTTCTTCGTCGAATCCGCGAACGGAGACCAGCCAGACATCAACTGCTTATACGCGCCGCGCACCTGATCATCGGTTGGGTTGGCGTCCAGCCAACGACCCATGGCGGATTTTATGCCGTCAATATCCTTGGCCTCCACATAAATCCGCATGAGTTCGTCGAACGTGCCGCGATAGGTCGGGTCGACGGTCATCAAACTATCGAGAATACGCAAGGCGCCGTCTTTGTCCTTTATCTTCCTGTGACCCCGGGCCAGAAGAACAGTGAGCCGTTTGGCGTTTCCCGACTGGCTTTCTCGAATCAATTTTTCAATCGCCGGGATATCGTCCCGGTCCAGATACGCGAAAGCCAAGGCCTCGTTGACCCCGGCATCAAACGGAAACATGGTCAGGGCGGTTTTCAGCACTCCTTCGGCCTCTTCCTTCCGTCCGGCGTGGCGGAGCGAATCCGAGACCACCGTGAAACTTCCGGCCATGTTGCTGATCGTCCGAATTGTGGCTTCATCTTTGTAGACGGTGGAATCGGCCCACCCGCGAGTCCGGAACGATTCCGGGTTGGTCAGATATTCTCTGGTGGCGTCGAGATCGAAGGCCGGGGCGTTCGCGCTTCGTTTCAGGCGAAAGACAAAGCGCGTAAAAGTCAACAGCGAGTCGATATTCTTCCCCTGATACTGCCGTTCCTCGCTACTGCAGGTGGCCGAAAAATTGATGGGCGCCCGATCGGCGTTATTGGCGATTACTTCGTCAACCAGCTGATCTTGAATTTGGATCGCGCGGCCGTCGGGAGTGCGGAAGGCGCGGAGGTGTTCGATCTCATCATCGGTCCAGTTGAGTTTGATCCCCATGTAATCGCGGACCTGCTTGATATACCAGTCGGTGTTCCCCAGCGACAGATTGACGATTTTCACGTCGCGGCGAACGCCATACGCCTCCTGCAAAGCCCACAGCGGAAAGGTATCATTGTCACCCGCGGTGAACAAAATGGCGTTCTTGTCGGCCGCCGCCAGCATATTCCAGCCATAGTCGTAGGCGATATAATTCCGCGAGCGATCGTTTTCGTGGAAGTTCGCCGCCAGCGCAAATACGGGCAAAAGAAAAATGACAAGACTCGCGCCCGCGATAACGCGCCTCGGCATCTGGGAAAATCCTCGAACCGCATCACGCAGGACCTGCCCGAGCATGGCGGCGCCCATACCGATCGCCAGACCGAAAATCATGAATCCGGGAGTCCAGAAATAATCCCGGTCGCGGACCTCGGTATAATCCATGTTCACACCGGCCTGATACCGGGTGCCATCGGCAAAATTCATATACAAAACCAGCCCCACCGTGCATAAAAGCAGGAGCACGGTCACAAACGCCCCCGCCTCCGGCTTGCGCCGGGTAATCTCCCAAAGAGCAAAGACGCCGAGAATGAACAATGTTGCGAATTTGGTCCCGTTGAGTCCGAACTGCTCGGAAAAGAATCCCCAGAATCCCATGCGCCGGAAGGTGCCGAACTGATTGACCCACTCGCCCCGACGCTCGAACATCCGGTCAATCATCGACTGCGAACCATATTGCTTCCGCTCGAGGTATGAAACGAGGGTTTTGAAATTCGACGGATTGTTTTCATTGATATTCGGCTTCTGGGCGGCGCGAATCGGTATGGACAGGTGAATCGAAAACCCGATACACGCCATCACCACCACCAGCAACGCCGTCTTCCATCGTTCCGGCTGAAAGACAAACCCGATAATGAGAATCAATCCAGCGGCGATAATCATCCCCCAGATGAACTCCATCACGCCGATGATAATCAGCGACACCCCGACAATGGCGATCAGCATCGGGAAGTTAATGTGCCGCCAGACAATCGCGCTCAGGCCGATCAACACCAGCGCCGTGAGCGCTACGAATGCCTGAAACCCGTACAGGTCCAGCAGGAGAACGCCGGCCATGAGAAGGGCCGCAAATACGAACAGCGCCGGAGTAATTGTGTCATGCGTCGGCGACTCACCCTGTCGGCGGGCCTTTAGCCATCGGGTAGCCATCCACAGCGAATAGAGTACCAGTCCGGCCAGAGCGATTCCGCTTGCCACCGACAACGGCTTTCCCATACCGGGGTTGAGTAGTCCCAGAACGGGAGAACAAGCAAGCGCCAGACCCACGCCGACCACCCATACCTCGCGGGGGAGCCGCTCAAACGACAGGGCATAGAGAATGTACACCGCCAACACAATCAACAGCGGCACATAAAAGGGCGTATCAAACGAGTGATGCGAAAGAGCAAAAATGAAGTACAACTCGAGGGCAAAAAAGGTCGAGACAACATACCAGACCCGGGGCGGAGTTTCTTTCTTGAGAATGAACATGACCGCCGCCGCGGGCATGATCAGAAACGTGGTCATGTGCACGCCGATGCCGAGAAACGTCATGAAGGTCGCCAGCAAAAGAACCCGGTCGCCGGCCCATGTCCCCTGCTGTTCCCGGTAGATCAGCGCCAGCCAGAAGAC
>JBGOTX010000161.1:0-5250 GCA_041476705.1 Candidatus Zixiibacteriota bacterium | reverse complement strand
CGGGGGAATATTCCATACGAAGAACTATTATGAAAATGCGTACAATCATTTGTTCTCCGACCGCTATTACGGCTTGACGGGGTTCGCCGAGCGGCCCTTTTCCATTTTCAGCCGGTTCGACGCCTCATTGTCGCAGATTTTCGTTGATCGCAAGTACTACGACTTCGACGACACGACCAGCGACCGGAGCACCAAGATCACCTATGGCACATTCTCCTATGTGTTCGACAACGTGCTGTGGGGATTCACCGGGCCGGTCAACGGCAAGCGGTACAAGTTGACACTTGATGCCGGCGCCAACCCGTTCGATTCAAAGGATATCAGTTTTTATTCGGCTGATGTCGACTACCGCCGGTACTGGGATATCCACAAGACGGTATCGTTCGCGTTCCGGGTCGCCGGCGGCGTGTCGTTCGGCCGTACGCCCAAGACCTTCTTCCTTGGCGGGGTGAGCAACTGGATCGGTTCGCGGAGGTTGAGCGCCCCGGTATACGAGGTCGAAAATTTGTACTTCGCCGATGTCGTCACGCCGCTTCGCGGCCAGCCACTATACGGTCTGGCCGGCAACCGGTACGGGATTATCAACGCCGAAATTCGCTTTCCGTTGATTCAGGTGCTGGCGCTCAAGTATCCGTTGCCGCTCGTATTCCAGAATGTACAGGGCACGATCTTCACCGATATGGGCGCGGCCTGGAACGGCAGCAATTTCAAGGGCGGAGAGACCGTGAACGGGCGGGATCGACTGCGGGATATCCACACCGGATTCGGGTGCGGCATGCGGATCAATGTGGGCGGACTGGCTCTATTGCGCTATGATGTTGCCTGGTCGACCGACTTTGTCGGCGTGTCGGCCCACCCGACCCACTATTTCTCGCTGGGCGCCGACTTCTAATCCGCCCAGACATATGTCTGGACCGGACGGCTTCGCCGCTCTGCATTCGAGAGTGAGCCGAGGATTGCCCTCAATTTTTCAAGCATACCAGGCCAAAACGAAACGCAGCCCCCGTGGGCTGCGTTGTGCGAAAAAGAGGTTTCGGCCACTCTGTGGCTGAGCGTTCGTATGATGCGCCGGGTGTCGGTGACCTCGTTCCGATTTCCCTGTTCTTTCAAACCTCGGAGTCGAGAATCATTGGTCCGACGCGGCGTCGCTCGTTGTCAAGCGAGGAAGCGCGTGACCTTCTTAGCGTTGCGCACTAACCTCCTTCGCTGTCGAAAACTCGTATCATTCAAATACAGCATCGCACCGGTGTCAAGGGAAAAATGCATGAGCGCGATTCTCTAAGCGTTTTCGGTGAGTTGGCGGAACGGTTCTACCGGCGGTGATTGATGGTTTCAGCGTCGACGTCCGCTCCGTCGACCTCGAGGACTTGTGGTGCGGGAGCGCTTCGGGGCCGGACCGGACTTCTTCCCATTGGTCGGCCCGTTATTATCCTTCTCGTCGTGGCCGAATCGATCAATCGCGAGGGCCATCCGGCGGAGCTTGTCGTCGGCCTTGGCGAAAACCGACCCCGGTGTGAATGTCCCTCCCTTGAGATGTTTGCCGCCCGGATGACCGGTGAGAATCTCAATGCCGTCAGAAATCTTCTTCACCGGCCAGATATGAAACTTCCGGTCTTTGATGGCCTGCGTGACATCGGGACGAAGAAGCAGGTCCTGCACGTTTTGATGCGGAATGATCACGCCCTGCTTTCCGGTGAGACCTCGAGCGCGGCAGACATCGTAGAATCCCTCGATTTTTTCATTCGCCCCGCCGATCGGCTGAATTTCGCCTTTCTGGTTGACCGAGCCGGTAACGGCAATTCCCTGATTGATCGGAATACCGGTTAGTGACGACAGGATACCGTACACTTCGGCTGATGAAGCCGAGTCGCCATCGACCCCGCCATACGACTGCTCAAAGGTGATCGAGGCCGACATAACCAGCGGCTTGTCCTGCGCAAAGGTTTCGCGGAGAAATCCGCTCAGTACGGCCACCCCTTTGGTGTGGATTGGGCCTGAGAGTTCGGCCTCGCGTTCAATACTGATTACGCCCGCTTTGCCTAAGCTGGTGTTGACGGTAATGCGGCTGGGCCGTCCGAACGAGTATTCGCCCGCAGTATACACCGAAAGACCGTTGATCTGCCCAACGGTGGCTCCGGTGGTCGAGACCAGGAGCATTTCCGTATCGAACATCTCCTGGATTTTGTCTTCCACCAAATTGACGCGCGTACGTCGGCCAATGATCGCCTTTTCGACATCGGCCCGAGTAGCGGCCTTCGCCTTACGCGCGCGGGCATGGTAATCGCTTTCACGTAAGATGTCCGCGACCAGCGTGAACCGCACAGTCAGTTTCTCCCGGTGTCCGGCCAGCCGTCGGCCATATTCCGTGACGGCCTGCATGGCCGTCACGTCGAAGGGCAGGAGATGCTCATCTTCGATAATCCGCCGCATGAACTGGTAGTATTGCTGGATATTCTTGTCGGTAAGCGGCATCACGCTGTCGAATTCGGCTTTGACCTTGAAGATCATCTTGAATTCGTCATCCATTTGCCACAGGGCGCGATAGACCCACGGCTCGCCGATAAGCACAACCTTGACCTCGACCGGGATCGGCTCCGGCTTAATGCCCGACCCGGCCATCATATACAACGGGTCGTACGCCGCTACTTCCATTTCGCCGTTGCGGAGCGCCCGCTTGAGGTGGGTCCATACACCCGGCTCGGTCAGCACGTCGAGCGCGTTGACCACGAGAAACCCGCCGGCGGCTTTCAACAGCGAGCCACAGAATATTCTTGTAAAGTCGGTCCGCCAGTATCCATACCGGTCGACCACCCGTTCCATTGAGCCGAACAGATTCTTGTAGGACGGAGATTTTTCGAGCACGATCGGCACCTTGAGCGTCCCTGAATTGTCCAGAATCAGATTGACCGCAAATTCCTCGAACGGTTCGTGCCGCCGGAAGGCGGGCGGTTCTTCCTCTCCGCGACGCGGCTGGGCCTCGCGGTACCGGTCAATATCGCTCGACAGGGCTTCTTCGACCTCATCGAGATACGACACTACTTTCTCGTCTACATACTGCTTTTTCAGCAGATTCGCCTTGTCGGTGACCTGCGGCGCCACCATCGAGTGGTTCAGCTTTTCGATGGCGTCATCGAGTTTGATACCGAGTTTCTTGGACTCGACCGTGGTCAGATCGAAATCGCGCCTGAGACTATCCCAGCGGCGTCGCATTTCGTCCAGTTGAGCCGCCGAAAACTTCCCTTCTTTGCTCAGACGCTCCAGCTTCTCCAACGAAGCCGGCTCGTTGTCCACCAGCGGCTGAATCTCGTTGCGCACGCCCAGACCGGACTGGATCTGCACCATGACAAAACCGGCGGCGGTGAGCTTGTCTTCGAAGGTCTGCACCAGTTCCTTCTGGCGGTTTTCAAATTCACGCACGATGCGCGAGTGCCGGTCCTTGTAATCTTCGGACAGGAATATCTTCGGCACCATTTTCCGAAGCGAGTCGACCATATACTGCATGTCTCGCTTGAACCGTTTGCCATCACCCGCCTTGAAGATGAGCACGCGGGGGCTGTCGACATTCTTGAAATTGTTGACATAGCAGATATCGTGCAGGTTCGGTTGGACATGCTCAATCTGTTCGAGAAGCTGGGTGATGGTGGTACTTCGGCCGGTGCCCGACATGCCGGTGACAAAGACGTTGTAACCGCGGCTGGGGACATTCAGCCCGACCTGGATGGACTCGATCGCCCGCTTTTGACCTATTATGTCGTGGGCCGGCTCGAAATCATCCGAGGTTTTGGCCCCCTGCGGCCGGTACGTCACGTGGTAATCGATATCGGAAAGAGTCAGTTCGGAGTGTTTTCGTGCCGTTGTCTTTTTGGTCGCCATGGTCTGTGGTCTCCCGTTTGGATATGCGATTAGTATAGCGACGTCATTCGAGACCCGCAACGTTTAACCGGACTATCGGTCATCAACCTCAGGTCGAATTCGAAATGAGAGATGGGTTGTGCGGATGATCGGCGACGTGCACGCCGTGACGCACCGAATCTCAGACGATCTAGGAAGTGTTGGTGACGGATAATTTTTTCGAATCGGCTTAGAGCGTGGAAATTACGCAGTTTGGGTAAGAGATCCGGATTTTCATTATTAATAATGTTCACAGTTACCCACGTTCGACCGAGTTCCTCAGTCAGCCGGCGCGTACCCGGCAAAATTATTGAGAATTCAATCTTTCCTGCCTCCGAGCTCAAAAAAACCTCTACCACTAGGCCGTTTGGTCCAGAACCACCGGGGCATCTCAAGAAGAAGGCCAATAGGGGGCAGATTAACTCCTGGTGTTCTAACTTGTTGCAGGGCATTACGAGCAATCAAGAAAAACGATAAATTCCATACATCATTACAGCCATAGTGGCGGCCAAACAAGTCATTTTGGCACGTTATTTTGTCATGTGTTTGTTAATTATCGCGAAATGTGATCAATTACTCTAAAAAAATGTTGAGACCTGCAATCGCTTTCAGCCCTTGGGATTAACGGACGTGATTCTCATAACTCATTGTGACACACAATATTAACTTTTCTTGACACATTCCATTGAACTGGGTAAATACGTGCGTTGCTTTCTTAGCATTGCGCATTGAACTGGCGGTATCGTCTAGTGGCCCAGGACGGATGGTTCTCAGCCATCAAACCGGGGTTCGATTCCCCGTACCGCTAAAGCATGACTGGGTAGCTTGCGACGTTTATCCCTGTGAACGTCGCGAGACTACCCAGATGCTATTTATGGGACGTACCTTCCACCGACATGCAAAGGACTTGACCTGACGAGTACACTGCAGTAGAAAGCAATGTGAACGAGCGACTTTACAACTCTACAAAGCGTCTTGGACTCGCGATCAGCCATGTCGCCGAGGTTGGCGTATACCACCCGGAGACTTCGAACGTTCTTGGTTATATCCGTGATGGAGTCCGCACCGATCTCTTCGAGCCGGACCCTGATTCGGTTGTGCGGATAATCGGGGCATTCGGAAGCCACGCGCATGTCCGGGTTCATCCGTGCGCCATATACAAAGAAAACGCGAGGATTCGCCTGTATAGGGCGGGCGCTTCAACTTTTGCGGCCGACTTGACATCTTCGCCGGCGTTGGCCAATGATCGATATCGGCCGGTTCCCGATGAGGCCTTTGAAGTTGAGGCCCGGAGATTTGACGAGTTCGATGATGGCACGATTGATCTGCTGAGTATCGATACCGAAGGGTGCGAGTGGT
>JBGOTX010000160.1:0-5255 GCA_041476705.1 Candidatus Zixiibacteriota bacterium | reverse complement strand
TGTTTCACCAAACGATCTTCAAGCGAGTGGTACGAAATGACGGCCAGGCGTCCGCCTTGAGCCAGGGCCGCGGTGGCCTGCGGCAGGACCTGCTCGACCCGCTCCAGTTCATGATTGACGGCGATCCGCAGGGCCTGAAAAACCCGTGCCATCGCTTTGGTCTGGTGCGGCGGTCGGACCGTGGACAAGATTATATCGGCGAGGCGTCGAGTGGTGAGGATCATCTCTGTGCGTCTTTCCGTGACAATACCTTTAGCGATCCGTCGCGCGTCCTTATCTTCACCGAACCGGCGGATTATCTCCGTCAATTCGTGTTCCGTTTTCGTATTCACCAGATCAGCCGCGGTCAGGCCGTCGGTCTGATCAAAGCGCATGTCCAGCGGTCCGTCGCTTTGAAACGAAAATCCTCGAGCAGGATCATTGATCTGGTCCGACGACAGACCCAGATCGAGTAAAATTCCCGCAAACCCGCCAATTCCCAGTTGGGCGGTAATCCGCTCCAAGGCGTCGAACGGACTGTGAATAATGCGAGCCGTCTGGGATATCCCCGAAAGCGCTCTCGTTGCCCGCACCACCGCTTGTGGATCGCGGTCAAACCCGAACAACCGGGCCTGTCTTCCCAGCGCCGAGGCCAGAGCATGTAGATGACCTCCTCCACCCGCAGTCAGATCTAAGTATGCGCCTTCAGGATCGGTTATCAGGAGTCGGACGACATCATCAACCATCACCGGCTGATGACCGGAAGGACTACTCTCCCGCTGGTCCATGCCCGGTAAAGAGCCGCTCCGCCACGTCCTCGTAACTTCCGGCAAATTGCTCCAGATAGTACTGGAAGCGCTCCGGGTTCCAGATCTCGATCCATCGGTTTACCCCGATAATCAGCAGGTCCCGCTTGAGACCGGCTTCACCGAGGAGATGCGTCGGGATCAGGATGCGACCGTTTTTGTCGTGAGCGAGGGGCGTTGCGGATGAGTAGAACCGCCGACTAAAGAACCGAAAATCCCGCTGAGTGAAATTGAGCCCAGCGAACCTCTTTTGGATCTCCGCCCACTCCAGTTCTGGATATAAGCTCAAACACCCTTCCAGACCCTTGGTGAGATAGAGTTCCCCTTCCAACAGCGGACGATTGTCGTCGCCGCGGACAGCGCGAAGTTTGGCCGGGAGAGCAAGTCTGCCCTTGTCATCCAAGGTCGTCTCGAATTGACCTAAAAAGCCACTCACAGACCTACCACTTTCTCCCACTTTCACCCAATTTTCTACACAAGCTACCGGGTTTTTCTCATCAGTCAAGGGTTTTCTGATGATCCATTGAGAAATTTTCATCGGCTAATCTTCTGTTTTGCAACGGGTAACGAGGGAACGTTTTATTGATTTCCGGACCACGCTCCGGCACAACAGGTCACGAAAATACGTTTTTTTGTTGACATAGAATTTGCGATAGACACGACCGACAACCTGTCGGGTTCTCCCCACGCTAATTCGTGACCGCCGAGCCGGGCAAACGTCGCCGCGTCCGACCCTTCCCCTCTATCGCCTTGTCAATCAACAGGTACCGCTCTCGCCAGAATCGCAATCACCATTGGACCGAGGGGCATTCCCGTTGCGCTACCTGTTGTGGATTCAAGCTGAAACGGGAGAGGACACAATGGGCGTCAATATTCGATGGTTGCTTTTGATCGGAGTATTTTTTGCGGCTGGCGCACAGGGAGCGACCATTACTTTTCATAGTGAAACACAGCTGTCTTCAGCCGAGGTCGGCGAGACGGCGGTAGTTCCTCTTTCCATCGCCTCGATCAACCAGTATCTGGCCCGTGAATCAAAGTCATGCCTGGTAGAACTGCACGACGGCGAAACCAGCGATGATCTGATTGTCTCGCTTATAGGCGAGCGAATTCTTGATGCGAAGTCCGATTCTTCGGCGCTGAATGATTCACCCACTTCCGTAAACGGCAATTACGGCAAAGTGTCATACCCATTTCCCCTGGGGCGCTCTGCGGTTTTGGTGGCCGGAGAAGTCACGATCGGGGACAAGCGATATGCTGAACTGTTGCTGAGTCCGATCTGGATCGACAGCGCTGGTCTACTCCATCAAGTCGATGGCGTCGACATGACTGTTGGCAGTCGCGCTCTCGCTTCGTCCGATCTTGGCGACCGCAGTCAGGTCATAGGCGCCGCTGAGAATGCATCAGTCTCAAATGTTCAACGCTCACCGGGAATGACCGGCGCGGAATACGTCATTCTCACCAGCGGCCGGCTGATAGATGCCTTTGCGCCGTTAGTGAAATATAAAGCGGCCTACGGGTACGCAATGACGATAGTGACCATCGAGAACATTCTGGCCGAATACTCCGGTCGTGATGATGCCGAGAAACTTCGCAACTATCTGAAAACTTTTTACGCCGCCGGCGGCAAGTATGTCTTGCTGGGCGGCGATGGCTCGGTGGTGCCGGTTCGGTATGCCTACCCCTATTCGACCACGACCACACCCGCGCTCATCGATCAGCTGGTCTGCGATTTGTACTTTGCCGACATGAACGGCGAGTGGGATGCTGACTCCGACGGCATCTGGGGTGAGCGATATGACGATCAGCCGAATACGACGCCGGAATTGCTGGTTGGCCGACTACCGGTAGACCAGCCGGCCCAGGTGACCGCTTATGTCAACAAACTGATTCGGTACGAAACCGATCCTGGCGGCGGCGACCCCTCGTACCTGAGCCGCGCGCTCTTTTTCTCGGCCGACCAGATGCGCGATTATTCAGGCGGCGGACAGCATGGCCAGATTGCACGGGCATACCCGAACGGTTTTGTAATTGACACCGGCACGGCGGTCGAATCCCTGTCGGGAAATGATCCTAACCCTGCGAATATCGGACCGCGGGAGCTTCCCGCCGCCGTATCAGCGAAGTATGGTATCATCAACGTGATCGCGCACGGTCGCTACGACGGATTTGTTTTCAAGTCGTCAGGATATAACGAATTCCCCAAGAAATACGTGCTCTCAGAAGGGTTTGGCGATATCCAGTGCCCGTTCGATAGCTTGTCGAACGCATCCTCCCCCGCTTTTTACTATTCACTGGCCTGCGACAACGGCGGATTCGATCTTGACCGCCCGCCATTCACCTCGACCGGTGTTCAGATGAGCCGCGCCCTTCTGGGATCATCGCGCGGTGCGGTGGCCATGGTGGCGAATTCCCGCTGGGGATGGATCGGCTCTAGCTATCTGTTGCAGAAGAGCTTTTTTGACTCGCTGTTTGCCCATCCGGATCAACCCGCGATTGCCGCCATGTACGAATCGCAGGCAGTACTGTGGTATTACCGCGATCTGGTCTACGGACAGGTATTTTTGGGCGACCCGACCGTGCGCGTGTACACCGGCACGCCGCGTCGTCTTTCCACTACTGTCCGTGACTCGTTAGGTATTGTGTACGTGCAGGTGCGATCGGAGTCCGGGCCGGAAAGCGGCGCGACCGTAATCATTTCGGACAGCGGACAGATCGTGGCAACCGGTGTGTCAGGACCTGATGGAACAGCGGCGTTGACCGCCGATCTTGGCCTCGGAGAGTCATACACGGTTACGGCACACGCTACCGGCACAACCGTGGCCCAATCCAGATACGTGCCCTCGATTGTCACGGATGTCACCGAGGGTTCGGGAAGCCAGCCGATCGCGTTTGCCCTTTTTGCGAACTATCCCAATCCGTGCAATCCGTCGACTATCATATCGTTTGATCTGCCGGTTCCGGCGCCGACAACGCTTGCTCTGTTCAACGTGACGGGGCAGGAAGTCGCCCGACTGGTTGACAGCCGACTGTCGGCCGGTCATCACGTCGTGAGCTGGGATGGCCGCAACGCACTGGGACAATCGGTCGCGAGCGGTGTGTACTTCTACCGGTTGACCAGCGCTGATTTCACCCAGACACGGAAGATGGCGCTTGTGCGGTAGGTTCGCTGGATTGCAACATAGCCCGTACTATTCTGGGCATGCCCCCAATAAATAGTAGCAAGCCGCACAACCAGAGGAGCGGATACGCGCGCGGACGAGCGTACTTGCGAAGGTATCGATAGAGCGATCGGTGCGATTCGATGACTGTCCTGACCGGCTGACGGCGGGTTGATCCCCCGACAAAATGCTCAATCACCGCCCCGGGATAATACAGCAGATGATACCCCGCAGAATGAATGCGGCGGCAAAAATCGACGTCGTTGAAAAAGATCGGGAACGATTCATCGAATAATCCCACCCGTTCGATCACTTCGCGCGGTAAGAGCATCGCCGCCCCCATCGGCTGATCCACTTCCAATTCGCGCTCGTGATCGAACCAGGTCATTTTCCATGAACCGAATTCGCGGTGCCGGGGAAAGAGCCGGTCCAGCAACAGCGTTTTGTACACCACATGCCGATAACTCGGAAAAGTCCGCGCCGAATATTGCAAGACCCCGTCGAACCCGACAAATTTGGGGCCGATCAACCCGATACGCGGGCCGCTCGTCAGACGGTCGATCAGGGCGCGGGTGCACCCCCGACGGATACGAATGTCCTGATTGAGGATGAATAAATACTGGCCGTGCGCCGCCCGAATTCCCGCATTCACCGCTCTTGCAAAACCAACATTCTCGGAATGCTCGATAATCCGTGCTCCCGGACAGGTCTGCCTGATAATATCGAGCGAACCATCGGTCGAGCCGTTATCCACAACTATGATTTCATGGTCGAACGGCTCTAGATCGGCCATGAGCGTGGTGAGGCAATCATGCAGAAATATGCGCCCGTGATACGAAATCACAATGGCCGAAACCGTGACATTATTCATATTCTTAGAACCCGCTCAAACAGATCCGCGAATTTTTGCGCCTGCACTCCCGAACCAAATGGTTCAGCGTAGGTCGGATACGGAGTGATAATGAGCGATTTCCCGGCACATTGACGCAACTGATCGAGAAGAAACGCGGCCGCGTCCGGCACTCGCGATTGATCGAAACACAATCCGTTACCGGTGGGTTCGATTATCCGGGCCACTTCGCCCTCGGGCGGCGCGTTGCACAGGATTGCCCGACCCGATGGGAGCATATCGTACACCCGGCCGGGGATCAGATGAAAATCCAGTCGCTGGGGCATGCCGAGATAAATCAGATGCGTATCATTGAGCGCCGCGATGGTTTCCGCGCGAGAGAGTTGCCCCAGACGAACTACCTTGCATCGCAGTGATCGCGCCGCGATATCCCGCGTGAGGGCCGACTGATCGATTTGACCG
>JBGOTX010000159.1:0-5319 GCA_041476705.1 Candidatus Zixiibacteriota bacterium | reverse complement strand
GCGTCCGAGACCGGCATTGGTTCCTTTCTCGGAAAATACGGAATCACCTCTGGGGCCGACCACAAGGACGTAAAACGTGTCGGCTGAGACCGGATTGCCGATCGAATCCAGCGACTTGACCACCATGGAGATGGAGTCCTCCGGCGTCACCGTTCCGGCTGATGAATTGTTCACAATGCCGTAACCGCTCGCGTCGGCGGCCGCGCCCACTGTGAACAACAGAATGAGGATGAGATACTTCATGGCAAGACCTTCTCCATTTGGGCAAGGGGTAATGTGTTCAAGTTGTAATCGAGGATCAGCCCCAGCAGTGACTTTCGTCGGCGCGCGGTGGCAGGATTCGCGGTACCAGTATGGTAGACGACTTTGATTTTTGGACGCTGAGTGACCGTGGCATAGTCGTCGGACGAAATGGTAAGCTGAGTGTAGTCGGAGCCGCCCATCTGCCTGATGAGCACACCCCGACAGGCCGCCGTGTCGGCGCCGTCCCACTGCGTCGCAATCGACGTGATGTTGAAGCCGTGATACGCTCCGGCGGCCAGATCCAGCTCTGATTTCGTGTCAACGGCCGAGGGGAATATATCGCTGGTGACGTCCCGCCCTCCGCCGGTTGTCCAGGGAGTCGAGGCCTTGTAGTTGTTCCAAGTCACGCCGCTTTCGGTCCAGTCCCGGCCGGTTCGGATTTGGTAGCAGGAGTAGAGACCATCGACGTTCGCGTTGGAAGAAACATAGACAAACAACGTGCAGGCATCCACGGTATTGTTGTAGACGGAATCTTTGACCGCCGGCCAGTTGAGAATCAAGTGGGCGTAGCCGACGGTCGCCGAATCACCGCCGAGATAGAGCGACGTGGCCGCGCCGTAATTCGTATTCTTGGCATTGAAATTGAGATACGCGCCGTCTGCCTCGGACCCATTCCCCGCGCCGAGGGTGAAGGATGCGCCCCAGACGGATTGACTGTGCAGAAAAATAATCAGCAGGAGATGCTTCATTGACGGCTTCCTCCACCGTGTGGCTCTGAGCTTTGCTTTCCGTCGGGCTTTGGCTCGCCGAGGGGATGATCAGTCATTGCCTCCCGCCGAATCTTCTGAAGCAAATCCCATAGTTCCTTTTTCTCCAGGTTCTTCGGAGTCAGTTTTCGTCTCAGTTCCAGCATTTTCAAAAAGTCTCCCAGTTTGGCGTCGTCTTTGGCTCGGTCGATGAGCGTCTTATAGTATTTGCCAATCAGCTCATCGAGCAGTTTCAGACCTCCGTTGGCGGACGCCTGTTCGTTTTGTTGGGTTGCCTCAGTCACCAAGTTCCACCACGAGCAGATCGGTTTGCAGAGGCGAGGTCGTGTCGGAAGGGCGGGCGATCTTGAATCCCGCCGAGTTTTCGCGACCGACAACAAAGGGGCTTGCCGGCCCTTTCGCCCGCGCAAGTACCAGCGGAGAAGTAATTGCGGCGGGGAGGGGATTGCCGCGATGGTCGATCAGTTGATCGAATGACACGTTCTGTCCCACGCCACCGATATCGAATGATCCGAACAGCACCGTTTTCGTCGAACCGAGTTGTTCGACAATCAGAAAATCTCTTTCGCCGAATCCGGATAGTCCCCAGACGGTGAACTCGGGCACGAGCCAGGTGCGTTGTGCGAGTATTTTTTCAAGACCGGCCATTTTTCTCTCCTAACTCAACGTTGGCGCCGCCATCGGTTCGGTCGGTGGGCGGAAATTTGAGAGCAGACTGTCGGCGCGTGTGGCGTAGTCCGCCGAGAGTTGCATCCACGTCCGCGCCGAGCGATCCTGCCCCGGGACGAACGACAAATCGCGGGCCGCGGCCGACCGGCAGAGAATCTCAAGCGCTTTGTAGGTAGCGGCGAGCCCAAGCATGGGATCGGCCTCGAACTGACCTGCAGGATCAACCGCGCGTTCCACCAGACCGTTGGCGGTGGTCACGGCCGCCAGCGCCATGCTGTCGGCGATGCTCAGATGGACCGGCGAGTAGTCAAAAAAGACCGTCTCGCCAATGGCAATGTCTCCCGAAGTGGAGCGACGTACTTCGCCCCGCTCCAGACTGGCGTGGTAGTCACTGACGTCGACATAGACCGTGTATGGCAGAAACCAAATGGTGAGACCCGCGCCGGATACGAGTGAGCCGGTGGATATAGGGGTGAGTTTTCCCGCGGCGTAATCGATGATGTAATCAGTCGATTCGATATAGATCAATCCCAGCGAACTGTTATTGGCCACAACCACCGAGCCGGGGACAACCGGCGTGCCGGAAAAGGCGACGCTCGGCGCAACTGTCGCATTCTGACGCAAGTGGGTGTGCGTCCGGATGCCTTTGACCACGAATGTTCCGGCGGCAATACTTCCGTCGAAAAATGGAATCGGATCATTGCTGTCGATCAGCACGACCTGATCGTACACCCGCCTCGAGAGCGGGGCGTTGGTCACCAGATGGCTTCGCACTTGTTCAATCGTTGTGTATGGCATGGTTATCTCCGAACGATGATTTGCCGGATATCCGACAGCGCGGTGAGTTGATACCCGACGGGTGCGGTGGTGTAGGCGGACGTTGCTTCGATTTTTATCCAGAAGCGGTGTTCGCTGTTGACGCTTGATTTCTGCCAGTCCTGCGGGATACTCTGGTAGTCGGTCCATAGCAAAATTTGGTTGATAGCCGCCGAAAGATTGGAAGCCCCCGAAACGGGCGTGAAACTCTTCCACCCCGAACCATCCCAATAGCAGGTCGACACACTGCCGCCGGCGCCGACCGTGGACAGCAGTATGGTCAGAAACCGAAATCGATCATCAAGGCCGACATACACCTTGTCCCCCACCGCGGCCACCAGAGCGCCGGATTGCGGGTGGTAGACATCGCCGGTCGTGCTGTCGGCCGCGGTCGCGGTAGCATCGTGAAAGCTGGCGCTCGTCGTATGGTATAAGAGGACGTGGTCGAATGTGCGGGCCTGGCGGTCGACAAAGTCCGGTGGTTGAAACACGCCCGACAGGCGAACGGTGTATTTTAGCGCACTCTGGTCGGGTCCAAGACTGGAGACAAACAAAATGATCGGATTCCCCTGTTGGAATTGCACCTGCGGCGAGTAGCCAGGATGGGAATCAAGTTGCTGAACCGCTCCCCAAGTGAAACCGTCGAACTCCCGATACCGAGGCAGGGGATCGCAGATCACCAGGGCAAGTCCTCCGCTGTCGGTCAGCGCTATGTCGAATTCACTTCCCACCCCCGCGCTGGAGTAGATCGTGCTTTCGCTTGACCAGGTTCCGCCCGACAGGGGGAGCGAGCGAAGCGTGATGGCGCTGGTGCCGTAGGCGCTGAACACATGAATGTGGGAAGGGCCGATCAGTAATTTCGACCAGAGGAACGTCGAGGCCCCGCTGATCTGATCGCCGCTGTCGGCGGGTCCCGAACCCCAGGTAGCGCCGCCATCCGCAGAGGACTTGGCGTAAATCCAGCTTGAGGGCACAACCGTCCGGCTCCACACCAGCCAGATCGTTCCGTCCGGGCTGATGGCCAGACAGGGATCGTAACCCAGAGCGCCGTCATACACCGTCACCTGACTTGCGGCGGCCCATCCGGTGCTTGAAAAGTTAAGTCGGCGCGAGATGAGGTGCGCCGAGGAGCTATCGGTGTAGGCGACGATGAGATTCCCCTGGGCATCCATGACCGCGTCGAACGGATTGTTGCCGGCATCGGAAATGATTGCCTGCGGTGTCGACCAGGACAAATAGGGCGAGTCGGACCAGGTCAGCCGGATCGTACCGGAGTCGCTTGCGAACAGCGAGACCAACCGATTGGTCTGCGGCCCGCTGGGGACACGGAACATTTTTTGCCCGGTCGACGAACCGATCGGCCAGGAGGCGGTGACATCGGACAGTTTTTTCAGCATGGCTCTCCTTAGAATGATCGGGGGTCCGATTGCGCGGACCCCCGCGGTGGTAGTACTAAATCACCGTGTCGAGAATGGCCGAAGCCCCCTTGAGCACTTTGGCGTAGGCGACCGATTCCGAGATGACCGCCTCTTCAAATCGTTGTTCAATGATCTTGTCGTATTCAACCAGCAGGGGCTGGGTGACTACCTCCTCGATCGCAAATCGATTGTCCAGACCGATCACGTAATCGGTGGGGACGTCGTCGCACCGCACCAGCGATGCACCCAGAGGACTGAACAGATCGCCGGCCTGCTGGAAGCGATACCCGGCCAGCGGGTCCTTGAACTCGTTCATGGTCAGAATCGACTTGAGCGAGTTGATGTGGCAGACGAGGGTGTTCATCTCGTACGGCGAGAAGGTAGCCCACAGGTTGATCAGGTCGGTGTAGGTCAATGTGCCGGTGGTCTGGACATTGATCACCGAGGCCGGGTTGGTGTTGCCATCGCCGTTGATCATCACGTCCACCACCATGCCGATTTTGTCGGTTTGCATCTTGAATCCAATGTACCACAAGAGCACGCGAAATTGCGAGGTGGTCCGATATCGCAATGACTTGTAGCTGGCCTTGAGCGCCAACCCGAAATCTTTGACCGTCACGGCATGAGTTTGCTCGGTGACGACCAGTTGCGGAATCTCGGCCCCTTCACCGATCGGCCGGAGCGAGAACTTGCTCGTGTCGGCGGTATCGATGTGGAACGGCGTGTACCGGTTGGTCGCGGCGGTGGTACTATTGGCGATCAGGCGCGTCAGTTCCGGACGCATCGACTGCCCGCGCTTGATTTCGCGGAGCATGAACTCCGGCAGAAGAGCCGGGGCTTTCTGGTAGAACTGCTCCACGGTAGACGGGGTGCGCCCGGTGAGACGAACACCGGCCAGGGCGAGCTGTCGCTCAAAGGCATCGAGCGGACTACCGTGCGGCGAAGGATCGAAGTCATCGCCTTCAAGCAGTTCCGAAAGTGTCAGCCCCTGCGACTCGGCTTCGAGATACAAATCGCGAGTAATATCAATCGATGCGGCGGCGGTCAGGTCGACCCGACCGAGCGCGCCGTCCCTGGTTTCCTCCTTCGCGAGGCGAGCCAGACCATTTTTCTGAATGAATTGTTGAAATTCCATGTCGGCTCCCTTCTTAATTGAGGATGAGGATGCAATCAGTGGTTCCGTTGACGGCGATCACCGTGCCGCGCGCGACATTGCCGCCGGCGGGATCGTATCCGGTCAACACGGTCGCTTGCTTCACCGTGCCGGCCGTGCCGCCGACAACGCGATTGCCGACCACCGGCGTGGTGGCGGAAACGGCCAGCTTGCAAATGCCGCCGATCTGGACGGTCGCCCACCGCTTGCCGGGGTCGCCGTCAGTGAGGGTTAAACTGATCAATTTGCCGAG
>JBGOTX010000158.1:0-5349 GCA_041476705.1 Candidatus Zixiibacteriota bacterium | reverse complement strand
TTTGATGTCACGGTCGCAATCGAGTCCGCTGGGGGACCATATGCCAACACCAAAACCGGCTTCATTTGGTCGTACGCCGATACCTTCAAGGTCGCCAACGCGCTCGCCAACCGCGCCAAGACGGTTAGAGTCGATATCTCGGCCCACAACTATTTGCCGCTGACGCGGATGCTTGTCCCGTTTACCTGGGCGGGGACTTTCACACTGGGACTCGACTCGGTCAAGAATACGGGCACCCGCACGGACGGTTGGGCGTTGAATCTAGCACAGAATGACGACTTGAACAAACGACGCGCCTATGAGATTAATTTTGCCGCTGTCGGCGGTCCGGGATTATTCTTGCCTCCGGGAGATGGTCCAGTGATGAGTCTCTATTTTCGAACCCCAAACACCGTGCCCCAGGGTTCCAGTACGCCCATACAGGTGATATCATATGGCTTCCAGAGCCCAACCTTTGAGGCCCTGCCCGGGACATACCCAGGTGGAGCGGTTGCCGGCTCGATCATTATCTGTTTAGCGGGAGATGTCACCAACGACGGCATCGGGCCGGATATCTCCGACCTGACTTACCTGGTAAGCTACCTGTATCTGGGTGGGCCACCGCCCGAAGTGATACCCAAGGCAAATTGTGACGGTTACCCTGGAACCGATATCGGCGACGTGGTAGCCCTTGTAGCATATATGTATCTCGGCGGTCCCCTCCTCACCTGCGGATTATAGGGTCAATTGACCCCGGCGAAACGCCGATATCATCCGGTACGCTATGAAGAGAGCAGTCCGCTTGATCATAAGATTCGGCGCTGTCCCCAATCGGGGACTGGCGTGCTTGGCGTTAGTTTGCGCCGCCATCAATCTTACCCCGGCCGGCGTTTTGGGTGGAGGCTGGTGCCGGTCTCATGAGGTGGATTCTTCGATGCGCACTATGCTTGAACTTAGCGCATCTTCCTGTGCCCCCTCCGGCTCCTGCGATATACCGAACACCCGCAATTTGTACGTCGCGGATACGTCTCAGCCGATTATCTGGATTCGCGCCCGTGTGGTGGTGGTTCGGAATTCCGACGGTAGTAATCCGGCCGCGTCGGCGATCGACGTCGCAAATTCCATGAATCAGCTCAACGCCGACTTTCTGCCGGCCCGTATCCAGTTTAAGTACGACTGGGGTTATTTCGACAACACCACGTTTCGGACCCTGACCAACGCCGAGGATTTTCCCATGAAGTGCGCGTCGGCTGTCAAACCGGAATCAACCTTGAACATCTGGGTAACCGACATCGCCGATGCCGGGGTGTTAGGGTATTCCTATCTCCCCTGGTCCGGCAATGCGCTTCAATGCACTTATGGTTGCGTGATTGAACAGACGTCCTCCGGCGGAATCGGCGGCGCCCGCCAAGTGCTGACGCATGAAGTCGGCCATGCCCTCGGACTCTATCATACATTCCATGGGGTAGACGAAGTCGCGCAGTGTTCGGCCTGCTATGAAAATCCGGGCGACCCCGACGCCGACAATCTGGGCGATTTCTGCGCCGATACCCGGCCAACACCGACCAATTTTTCCTGTGGCGACGTGGGCGGTTTATCGCCCTGCAACGGCAAACCCTGGGCACCGACGGATTATCTCAATTATATGGGGTATGCATCAACCCTCTGCCAAACTCACTTTTCACCTCAACAAATGGCTCGAATGCGGTGCTGGACCCAATCGGTTTTGGAGCCGTGGATCATTGGGGTGAGAATGGTTGCCGACGCCACGTTCGGCCACACCCCGCTCACCGCAAATTTTACCGGTATTGCCTCGCAGATACCCACCTCCTGGTCATGGGCCTTTGGCGATGGACAGACTTCGACTCTGCCGAATCCCACCCATACCTATGGCCCTGGATATTACGATGTCGGTGTCACTATTCAGACCGCCCCATCCGGCAGTTATTCGAGTCGCCAGCCGGGGTTCATTTCAGTCTACGCCGACACTCTTTTCGCCGACACGGTAGGAGCGCGACCGGGCAAACCGGTGCGGGTGGATATTAAAGCGCACAACTACCTTCCTCTGCTGGAGGTCAACGTCCCGTTTTCCTGGGCGGGGCCTATGAACGTCATCCTTGACTCCGTCCGAAACTCCGGCACGAGAACGGCCGGCTGGCCATTAGTTCTGGTCCAGACCGATGACGCCAACAAGCGACGTACCTATGGCTTCGGGTTTGGTTCGGGGGGCCCTCAGGCCTCGTTGCCACCCGGCAATGGACCGATCATAAGTCTTTGGTTCCGCGTACCGGGAAACGCCCAGCCGGGAAATATTCAGCCGGTCAATATCATGTCGTACGCCCTGCAAACGCCGAACATGACAGCGGCGGCCGGAAATTACTTCCCCTCGACGCACAACGGAGCGTTAGTAGTTTGCCGGGCCGGTGACGCCAATAATGACGGTGTTGGACCGGATATTTCTGATCTTATCTGGTTGGTCAATTTCTTATACCTCAGCGGACCTCCCCCACCTATCACGGCTCAAGCGGACTGCGACGGTATTCCGGGAATAGACATTGGCGATCTCATTGCAATGGTCAACTACCTCTACCTGAGCGGACCTGTCCTCACCTGCGGCAACTGACGAGGCGGCGAATCAAGGTTCAGCCCCTTTCATCCTTCTCGCAGGAAGCCCCTTCCAGCTCGTAAGTCCGCCTTTGATAAACCACGGTCAGACGATATATTTATCTAGTGATAGATAGTTACTATGCCGGCTTCGTCCTTAGGAGAGAACCGATTACAAGGATGGAGGGCTTGCGAGTGAAATGGACTGTGTTCGTCGCGGCATCGGTGGTTCTTGGGTCGTTGGCCTTTCACAACGCCCGTGCCATTGATTTGCCCGTCGTTTCCGGTGAACGGTCTCATGCCGTACCGGGGAGATTCGTAGTCAAGCTCAAATCAGGTGTGCGACCGGAACAGATCAGCCAATCATTGGCGGCCGGCCGGCGATTCGAGCAGGTCTCCCGTTTGAAAGTCAGGGAATCAGTCGACGGCGCTACCGAGTGGAATCGGTGGTACCGGTTGGCTGTTGATGATTCGGCGTTGTCGGTGGAACAGGCCGCCGGGATAGTGGGCGCCGACAATATCGAATTTATTGAACCCGACTTTACTATCGAATTTTTTTCTCTCCCGGACGACTCGCTGTTCAACTGGCAGTGGTACTTACACAATATGGGACAGGATTTTCCATCAGTGCTGAGACGGGCGGGAGATTTCAATGATACGCTGGTAAACCGGCACGGTACGCCCGGAGCCGATGTCGGGTTGGATCCGCTGTATCAATCGCCACCGGCCGAACACACCAAGGTAGTGGTAGCGATAGTCGATACGGGCGTCGACCCGAAACATCCCGATTTGCAGGGGCAATTCTGGCGCAATCCGGATGAGATTCCCGGCAATGGCATTGACGACGACCACAACGGATTCGTCGATGACACGCTTGGGTATGACGTTTCGGGCGACCTCTTCTCGTTCAACGCTCCGGTTCCGGATAATGACCCGACCGACATCGTCGGCCACGGCACGCATATCGCGGGGATCATAGCCGGCGCCTTAAACGGGCGCGGGATAGTAGGAATAGCCCCCTCGGCCGTCATCATGCCGGTCAAGATCAGGCCGAACGCAACCACCTCGGTCGCGGCGGCCGGCATTCTATATGCCGTCAACGCCGGGGCCAAGGTGATCAATATCAGCTGGGGAACAGGGTATAGATCGCTGGTGGTTGAAGATGCGCTGAGGATTGCCCGCGCAAACGGCGTATTTGTGGCTATCGCTATGGGAAACACAGGCAACAACGCCCGCCTCTACCCGGCCGCCGATGACAGCTCGTTTGGTGTCGCCGCCGGAGACGCCGATGGCAACATGACCGCATTCTCAACCTGGGGACCCTCGGTGCAGGTGGTGGCGCCCGGGCAGGATATTTTGTCACTGCGGGCCGCGAACACCGATCTGTATGCGTCCGCCAACGAACCGGGTGTGCATATCATCGACTCTCAATATTATCTGGCCGATGGCACGTCGATGGCCGCTCCGATGGTCGCCGGGGCCGCCGCCCTCATCCTAACGTATCGCCCCGATTTGAATCTCAACCAGCTTGAATCCATCCTGAGGATGGGTGCGGTCGATATTATCGACCCCCTGAAGCGCGGCGATTCTCTGCCGGGACGGGATACAATTTCCGGATATGGGTATCTGAATGTAGCCCGATCGCTGAATTTACTAAACCACGGAGGATTGTACATCGTTTCGCCAACCGAGCGTGGCCGGTACCTGGACAGCATGGTCGTGGCCATCGCTCCAGTGGCGGGATACACCGGCGGGTGGACATTGTCCTGGTCCTCGGGTGGAGCTGACGCCACATGGCAGACGCTTGCTTCAGGTGTGGCCGCACCGGTCGACTCGATTGCCACTGTTATCAAAGGCGATATTCCGGCGGGTACTATTATGCTCCGGCTCACCGATGATTTTGGCTCCTCGGTGTACGATCGCGCGGCGTTCATACATGGTCGGACGTTGAGCGTGACCTCACCCCACGCCGGAGACACCCTGAACTATTTCATCCCTGTTATTGGATCGGCGTTTGGAGCGGGGTTCGATTCGCTAACCGTCTCGTATCAATACGGCGGTTCGACACCGGTGAAGCTCAGCGCCCAGACGGCGGAAATCTTTGATACGATCATCTATTCGTGGAGCGCCTCCGGCATTCCCGAAGGGAACTATACTCTGCAAGTTCGGACTTATTTCAAAGATGGTCCCATCGACAGCGTGGATGTTCCCTTCTATTTGAAATCGGCATTCGCACCCGGGTGGCCGCGCGCGCTGTTCGGACGATCCGGCCTGACGCCGGTCTGTGCCGATCTCGATCACGACGGCAGGAAGGAACTCATCGTGGCGACCGCGTTCGGTATCGACGCGTTTTACAACGACGGGCAAAGACTTCCGGGATTCCCGGCGCTGATCGATCACGACGTACGTGGCATTCCGGCCATCTACGACATCGATAAGGACGGCAAAGATGATATCATCTGCACAGCCGCCGACGGCATCCATGTCGTGAAGATGAACGGCACTGAAGCACCCGGTTGGCCCCGGCAATTTACTATGGACCCAACCGGGTACGGCTTCCCGACGCCGACGGTTACCTCGTTCGGAGGCGCATCGGATTCGGTGATTACACTCATCGATAATCAAGGCGTGATCAGAGCATACCGGTTTAGCGGGGCTCCGTATTTCTATTCGACCAATGGGCGGTTTGCCTCGTTTTTCGGCTACGAGGGAAACGCTTCATACTTTAATGGCAATAGTGTCACTGCCACGGACCTCGATGGTGAT
>JBGOTX010000157.1:0-5408 GCA_041476705.1 Candidatus Zixiibacteriota bacterium | reverse complement strand
GTCCACAGCGATGCAATTCCAAAATTGGTCGCGTTGATCGGATTAAGGGAATATCTGATCTCGTACACGCGCGCCGTCCCGATCCGGCGGTCGTCACCGGTGGCCGTCCACCCCAGGACGATTGCGCCCGGTGCCGTACCGGGAGCCGCGGTCAGGTCGATAACCGGGTCTGGCGGGACGACGTCCGCCGCGGTCGTCGTTTGGGTCGCAACGTTTGACAGGCCCGACCAGTTCGGAACTTCGTCCGCAACCTTCAGCGCAAAGTAATACGCGGTCCCCTGGCCTAAACCGGAGACCGTGAAAATCTCCACTTGCCCCGATGCCTTCGGTACCGGCGGACTGGCTACCAATGTCGCAGTCGCGAAATTGGCCGAAGTGATCGGCGCGGTCGAATACCGAATCTCATATCGGGTCGCCGTGCCGACCGTGCCGTCATCACCCACTGCCGTCCAGGTCAGCGTGATACTGCTCGGGGTTGGATTGATCGCGGCCAGCGTCGAGACGTTCGCCGGCGGAATCTGTTCCGGTAGCGTGAGCCGGCTGACGACGTTTGACAAAGCCGACCAATTGGGCACCTCGTCGGCCGTCTTGACGGCGAAGTAATACGTGGTGGTGGGGTTCAGACCGGTTACAGTAAATGTCTCCGCCGTGCCGGGCGCGGCCGGAACCGGTTCGCCGGTCGCCTGCGTGGCCGTGGCGTAGTTGGCCGCGGTGATAGCCGACGTGGAATACCGGACATCGTACTGCGAGGCGTTGCCGATGTTGCCGTCATCGCCGGGCGCCGTCCAGGTCAGTCTCACGCTGGTCGAAGTTTCATTCCCGGCGCCAAGGTTGGCAATCGTCGACGGCGGCGTCGTTTCCTGCGGCGTCGCACCGCTCACCACGTTCGAGATGGTCGACCAGTTGGGAACTTCGTCGGCCGTCTTGAGGGCGAAGTAATACGTGGTATTTGGCGTCAGGCCGGTGACCGTGAAGCTCTCGGCGCTTCCCGCCGCCTTGGGCGCAGGAAGACCGGCCACTTGCGTGGCCGAAGCAAAGTTGGCCGCCGTGATCGCGGCGGTAGACATGCGAAGATCATACTGGGCGGCGGTGCCCACACTCCCATCATCACCGGGAGCTGTCCACGACAGCGCTATCGATGTCATGGTAAGCGTCCCAGTGACCAGATTGGCGATTGCCGCAGGAGGCACTGTCTCCGCCAGTGTTGTCCGACTCACCACGTTCGAAAGGGTCGACCAATTGAGTACCTCATCGGCGACCTTCAGCGCAAAGTAGTACGTTGTACTGGGGGTCAACCCGGTGACGGTAAAGGTTTCAGCGGAACCAGCCGGCTTCGGCGCCGGAAGGCCGGTAATCGGTGTGGCCGATGCCCAATTGGCCTCGGTAATCGGTGCGCTCGACTGGCGAAGATCGTACTGGCTGGCCGTACCGACACCGCCGTCGTCCCCTTTGGCTGTCCAAGTCAAAGTTACCGAGGTCGAGGTGGTCTGGGCGCAAACCGACGGAGCCAGCATTGAGCCAAGCGCGGCAAGAACCGCCAGGATCAACGCCGATTGTACCGCGCGGACAAACACCGACCGGCCTCGATTTCGAATTGTAGAAGAACGAGTTATTTGCATTCCGACATTCCCCTATGTAGTAGGTCCTCTTGCGGGTGCTAATGCACCCAGAGGAGATACAAACGGTGAGCCAATTGCGGCGGATTCGGCTACAACGTTGTGTTTCAAAGAGAAACAGCTTTGAAACAGTGAGGGACCGCGGGGCAGCGACCTGTTTCAGTGCTCAACGGCTGAGCGATTGTTCGGAAACTGATCATCTGCTTTCATCAGTTGCCGCTAGCCACGAGACCGCTTGGGCAGGGCGGTAGCGGATGGAAACTAACATACATGTAATCAACCAAGCGGGTCAGGTCGGATATGTCCACTTCGCCAAGGCGGTCGGCATCGACATTGGCTTCGGCCAGACATAGACACAGCGGATCGACGCTGACAAAGAGATAGTTCATCAATAATGAGAGATCGGAAATATCAACGACGCCGTCGAGTGAGCAGTCAACATTGCCGGTGGTTCCGGCACACACTCCGCCACAGGTGGCCAGGTGGCACTCGTTCGAAAGACCGGACCAGTTGCCCACTTCATCGCAGGTCCTAATTCGAAAATAATAGGTGGTGCTGGGGACGAGTCCGTTGACGGTACAAGTCTGGATCGTGCCCGGATTACCGGGCAAGGGCGCGTAAGACACGCGGCTAGCCCGATCCCAATTGGCTGGCGTTATTGGGGCGGTAAAAAATCGGAGATCGTACCCGGAGGCCCGACCAACGTTGCCATCGTCGCCGGGGGTCTTCCAGCGCACCGTAATAGTATGTATTGTCGGACCGCCGGCCCGGGTAACCGATCCGGAAAGGCATAATACGACCATCAGCTTTGAAAAGACCTTCATCAACCAAGAACCTTAACCTAGAAAGACCAAATGCAGTATCTGTGAGGTATACTTGACTGCTGTCAAAGTGGCAGAGCGAACACGATCGATCTCAGCCGCTCAACAGCAATACAGCATTATATGGGTCTTTGCCCTGGAAGATCCAGCTTTAAAGAGGGAAAATCACCGAAATACTGTGCGACTACCCCCAAGTCGTTGAAACTACCGGAAAATGGGGTTGTTAGAAAAGTAAAGAATTATCGGAATTGGAGGAAATATCATGAATCTTAGGAAAATTTGTTTTGTCGTCGGCTGGGCCGCGCTGTCGCTGGCCATGACGGCCGGCGCCGGCAATCCCCCTGCAAACCCAAAGACCGGAGCAGAAAAAGCTATGACGACGAACTATTTATCACTGCCATTCAAGACCATTGATGGCCACAACGCCACCCTGGCCGACTTCAAAGGGAAAACGATGCTTATTGTCAATGTGGCCAGCAAATGCGGATTCACACCGCAATATGAGGCATTGGAAAAGCTGTACGAAAAATACCAGAAACAAGGTTTAGTGGTGATCGGTTTTCCAGCCAACAACTTTGGAGGTCAGGAGCCGGGGACCAACGAGGAAATAAAAACCTTTTGCACGACCAAATATCATGTCACTTTCCCCATGATGGCGAAAGTGAGTGTCAAGGGGGACGATATCCACCCCCTCTTTGGATGGCTGACCGAGAAATCGCCGCTTCCGGGCGAGATAAAATGGAATTTCAGCAAGTTCCTTCTTGATAAGAGCGGTCAATTAGTTGCACGTTACCCTTCGGCGGTAGAGCCGCTGGACAAGCAACTTACCGACAAGATTGAAGCGGCTCTGAAAAAATAGACGGTCCAGACGCGGCAGTATATTCCGGGTCCGGCCGGTCGCAGAGGAGGACACCGATGTATCGCTTGTTTGTGGCCATTGCTCTTCCGGACGCGGTCAAGGAACAACTCGCCCAATTGCACTTCGGTCTGCCGGGGGCGCGCTGGGTCGAGCCGCCCAATCTGCACCTGAATCTCCGGTTTATCGGCGAGGTCGATGGGGGCCGGTACGACGACATTCGCGCGTCGCTGGCCGACATATCGCATTCGCCCTTTTCGCTGTCACTGAAAGGCACCGGCTTTTTTCCCCCCAAACAACGCCCTCACACCCTCTGGGTCGGAATCGAAAAAAGCGAACCATTAACCCTCTTGCGTAACCGGGTCGTCTCACTGTTGGCCAAAGCCGGCGTGCCGCGCGATGGTCGCAAATATGCGCCGCACGTAGCGGTCGCCCGCCTGTCGGAAAGCCCCGTCAACCGGGTGGCGACCTGGCTGTCGGCCAACGCCCTTTTTCGGACCGACGCTTTCCCGGTCGGTTCCATTTGTCTATATTCAAGCGCCCTGACCGGACATGGCGCCGAATATCAGATCGAAGAAGAGTTTGATCTGGTCGCCGCCGGGGAACCGCAATTGTGAAGAGCTTTCGCAAGGAACTCATCTTCGACATTCCCAGCCGTCGGGCGTTTGTGAATATCACCTCCGAAGTTGAACAGGCGGTCCGCGACAGCGGCGTGAGCGACGGGCTGGCGCTGGTCAACGCCATGCATATCACCGCCTCGGTGTTCATCAACGACGATGAATCGGGCCTCCATCAGGACTATGAAAAGTGGCTGGAACTTCTCGCGCCGCATGCGCCGACCTCGCAGTACCGCCATAACGACACCGGCGAGGACAACGCCGACGCCCACCTTAAGCGGCAGGTGATGGGGCGCGAAGTAGTCGTGGCGATCACCCAAGGGCGGCTCGACTTCGGACCGTGGGAGCAGATCTTTTACGGAGAATTCGATGGTCGACGGCGCAAACGGGCGCTGATCAAGATCATTGGTGAATAGCTTTTTCCAACAAACAGAGAGGGTATGACATGATGCTGATGAATTCACGGTTTACACGCGGCCTTGTGATCGCCGCAGTTCTCCTGCTGGCAATCGGTACGGCGGTAGCCGCCCCGGCGCCGCCGGTGGCCAAAGTGGTTCCGAAAGTCGACACGCTTTTCGGCGTCACCATGACCGACAACTACCACTGGCTTCGCGAGAAGACCAATCCCGAGGTAATCGATTACCTGAAAGCGGAAAACGCCTACACCGATTCGATGACCGCGTCCACCAAAGCTCTTCAGGAGAAGCTGTATAACGAAATGGTCGGGCGAATCAAGGAAACCGACATGTCTCTGCCGGTTAAGCGCGACGACTATTACTACTACTCGCGCGATGAAAAGGGAAAACAGTACAAGATTTACTGCCGCAAGAAAGGGACGCTCGACGCGGCGGAAGAGATCATGTTCGATGTCAACGCCATGGCCGAAGGCAAAAGCTTCATGAGCGTGGCCGGCATGACCGTCAGCCCCAATCAGGCGCTCGTCGCCTACGCCGTCGATACGGCCGGGAACGAAATCTACACGATTCAGGTCAAAAATCTGACCACCGGCGCCGTCTTGGCGGACGCGATACCAAATGCTACCAACAATCTCCAGTGGGCCAACGACAACGCCACTTTGTTTTACACCACGCTCGATGTCGCCCTGCGCTCGTACCGGCTCTGGCGACATAAGCTCGGGATCGATCCGGCTAAAGATGTCCTCATGTACGAGGAGCCGGACCAGAAATTCGAACTGGGGATTGATAAATCCAAGAGCAAGGCGTATCTGTTCATGATCCTTGGATCGACAGTTACTTCGGAGGTCCGGTACCTCGATGCCAATACGCCTGACGGCGAATTCGCGATTTTCACCCCGCGCCGGCAGGATATCGAGTACTCAGTCGAGCACTATGGCGATCGGTTCTTTGTGCTGACCAACGACAACGCCAAAAACTTCAAGCTAATGGAAACACCGGTTACGGCTACCGCCAAAGAAAACTGGAAAGAGATTATCCCGACTTCCGATACGGTCAAGCTCGATGGCATGGAGGTTTTCAAG
>JBGOTX010000156.1:0-5419 GCA_041476705.1 Candidatus Zixiibacteriota bacterium | reverse complement strand
TACGTGTGCCGGCGGGACTGATCAGTGTCATGTCGTTTCTGGCAGGAGTCGCTTTTTCAGGCGGGCTCCCCGTGCACACGTCAAACCATCCAATCGCCAAGCCGGCCGTTAGCCGGTTTCTTCCGCTCGATGGGGCCGTCGACGCGAAACCGCAGTTCGGCCCGTCGAGAGTGGTTTGCGAGGTGCGCTGGCAGGGGGCCGGGAATATCGCGTACCTGGACTGGCTGACCGGTATGGAAGCGTACGCCGTCTATCAGGACCCGACCGAGACCGCATGCAGTAACACCTACCCCTTCGGCGTGGTGTCTATCATTTGGCCGGTATACGTTCGAGTTCCGACCGACATCCGTCTCTACCCCGCAGTTGTCTCCGATACGATCGTCGCGGGCGGGTGCCACTATCCTTGGACCCTGTTGTATGTGGGGGCGGACACGCTCATTCATTTGACCGACACCGGACTGCACCGGCTGGAAATCTTCCTGCACGATACCGTTTGCGTAAGGGGACCATATTTCGCGGGAGTGGTGATAGATACCTACCTGGCTACTGGGTTCGTCGATATAGTCGTCGACAGCGGCATACCGCCGAGACTATGCGCCTCTTATAACGATTACGGACATGGTCCCGCCGATTTGGTTTCCGGGTCTGGTTTTGCCAACAACCTCAAACTGTGGTCGCGGGGGTTGAATGCGCCGCAGAGTCAGTGCTTCTGTTGCACCGGACGTACCGGCAATATCGACTGTGATCCTGACGGCAATGTCGATATCAGCGATTTATCAGCCCTGGTGGATAATCTGTACGTCTCGCTGTCCCCCTTATGCTGTGAAAAGGCGGCCAATTGCGATGGTCAGCCGGGGGTTGACATAAGCGACTTGATCGCCTTGGTCGATTTCCTGTATGTCAGCTTTACGCCTCTCGCCGCCTGTCAATAGCTGATACATCAATGACCTCCAATGAGTGGCCCCGCGTTATTTAGCTTGATGGCCCTATCCCACGGTCAAGCTGAAACTTAGAACCGGATCGGGGGTCCCCCGAATTATTCAATTTCTGATCTATTGTCTCCTTCATATCTCGTTGCTTATTCAGTCTGGTTAATGCTGGACGCCGCGTTGTCACTTCGCTATCATCCTTGTGGGAGAAGCTGAAAAAGTGTACCATTTAAGGAAACCTGTTGGGGAAATCGTATGTTCATTGATTGATATATGGTTACACCCCAAGACGAAGATCACGGAGAGCAATCGATGATAGATGAGCTCGAAAACGTATATGCAAAGCTGATTGAGCTGGTCGGCGAAGATGGATCCCGGGAGGGACTGAAAAAGACCCCAGCCCGAGCCGCCCAAGCGATGGAATTCCTAACCCGGGGGTACCGCCAGTCGGTCGAAGAGGTTGTTAACGGAGCCGTTTTCACCGCCGACAACGACGAGATTATCCTGGTCAAGGACATCGAACTCTATTCGATCTGCGAGCATCACCTCCTCCCCTTTATTGGCAAATGCCACGTGGCCTATATCCCGAAAGGCAAGGTCATCGGCCTGTCCAAGGTGGCGAGGATTGTCGACCTGTTTGCCCGCCGGCTTCAGATTCAGGAAAGTTTGACCAAGCAGATTGCCGACGCCCTCAACACCTCCATTCATCCGATGGGGGTGGCGGTGGTAATCGAGGCCCAGCATTTGTGCATGATGATGCGCGGCGTGGAAAAGCAGAACTCGATCATGAAGACCTCGTGCATGCTCGGCGCTTTCCGCAATAGCGCCCAGACACGAGCGGAGTTCTTCAGTTTGATTCACCAGTAGGGACCAATCGACCGCCCATGTACGCGACTATTTCCAAGCGGTTCGAGTTCTCCAGTTCCCGACAGGTCAGGAATCCCTCGCTGTCCGACTCTGAAAATCACCGGCTCTTTGGCCCCGCCGTGGGCGGAGCCTATGGCCACGGGATCAACGGCGTGGCATATCTGGTCTTTTCCGGACCGATCGATCCGGCCACCGGCATGATGATCAATATCTCAACCGTAAAATCTCGCGTAATTGAACTGCTGTCAAATCGGTACGACCACAAATTTCTCAATGTCGACACCCCGCCGTTCGATCGGATTCCGCCGACTGCCTCTAATCTGGCTCGGCACATCCTGAATGACGCTATCCCGCTCTTTTCTGAATTGAAAGCCAAACCGGTAGCGTGTCATCTGGAAGATACCGACCGAACAGCGGCGACTGCTTTTGCCGACGGGCGAGTGGAGGAACATCACTGGGTGGACTTCTCGGCCGCCCGGTCGACCCGGTCACCACACTTGAGCGAGAAAGAAAACATCGAACTGTTCGGCCCGGCCGCCTCTCCCTCCGGGCACGGGCATAATTACCGTCTTCGTGTGACCCTCGGCGGGGAATTCAAGCCCGATACGGGCGTGCTGGCGGCGTATGACAGTTCCCGTAGCGCCCTCTTTGCATTTCGCGATCTGGTCGACCATAAGAATCTCAATATCGATACCCCCGCGCTTGCTCAATCCCCGATGACCACCGAATCGCTGGCTCGATTCGCGTTTCAGCGCTTGAAAATCGATCTGCCTGTGGCTCGTGTTCAACTGTTTGAACTGGATAACTTCTTCGCCGCCTATGATGGCTTGGGCCGCTTTTCTCTCGGCCTGGCCGATTCTTTCCATGCGGCTCACCGCTTGCATTCCGACCGACTGAGCGACGCTGACAATCTGAGCACCTATGGCAAATGTTCGCACCCCAGCGGGCACGGCCACCAGTATCGGGTGGAAGCAACGATTGGTGGAACCTACGATGACCGCACCGGAACCCTGTATCACTTCGACAGATTTGCCGAGGCCCTGCACAAGTCGATAGAACCCTGGACCTTCAAGCATTTGAATCTTGAGACGACCGATTTCGTGGGCGCTCCGACTACCGGTGAAAACATCGTTTCCCGATTATGGGAGCGGCTTGATCCTCTGCTCGATCACCGGCTGACCCGTCTTCGTCTCTGGGAAACAGCGAACAATCGCTTCACCGTGCGGAGAATGTAAATGGACAGATACTTGATCACCGGCGCCTCGCGCGGAATCGGCCGGGCCATTGCCGAACGTCTGGCGGCGAGAGGTCGTCTGCTACTGTTGCACGGGCGAGACCGACAAGCCCTGGAGCAGGTCGCTTCGGTAGTCAAGTCAAAGGGCGGTGAGGCCTCCGTGCTCGTGTATGATCTGGCCGATCCGGCTGAAGTCGAAGCCCTCATCCGAGCCGCCGGAACTGAGCCGCTCACTGCGCTCATTAATAACGCGGGCGCAGGGGTTGCCAAACCGTTTGATCAGACAACTCTGGCCGAATGGAACCGCATGCTGGCTATCAATGTCACTGCGCCGTTTCGATTGATCCAGGGATTCGCGCCGCTGATGAGTAAAGGCGCGAGTATCGTGAACATTATATCGATTTCGGGAAAGATCGCCTTTCCGGGCTGGAGCGGTTATACCGCCTCTAAGTTTGCATTCGATGGCTTCACTCGTGCGGTGAGAGAAGACCTTCGTCCGCGTGGCATTCGCGTGATCAATATTTATCCCGCCGCGACCAACACCGAGATCTGGGACAAAATCGGCGGTGACTGGCCGCGCGAGAAGATGATGCCCCCCGCTCAGGTCGCCGAAGCGGTGGCTTTTGCCCTTGACCGGCCCTCTGATGTATTGGTTGAGGATATTACATTGGGGAATGTTGCCGGGAGATTGTAGATTTTTTTGTAGGGCGGGCTTGTCTTCAAGCCCGCCATCTTTTTATCATTGAGTCAGGTCCTGCCCACCGAAGGCGGGTGTGACCTGACGTCACATTTGAGACGATTAGACACGTAGGTCAAGCCGCCTGCGGCTTGACGATTCATTCACAAAATCACCCCAAAATCGTCAACCCGTCGGTAATCACCTTAGTCAGCTCTGGCTGAGACTTCGCCTTCTGCTCCAGCATTGAACGAATCTCGGAGGCCACGTCCGGAAAGATCTTCTTCTCTTGCAACATCTCAAGAATATCGAGCGATGCCAGCCAGTCCTCCGGAAAATCGCGTTTCAGATTCTGCCGGATCGACGGCAGTCCCTCGTACCCGTTCTTGTTCACCCGGACATCACGGATGTGCTGGTACATAGCGTGTAAACGATAGTCTCTTTCTGAATAGCTGATGCGAATCGTGCGCGTCTTTGAGACCAGCGGCACCTGCTCGTAGGCATCTTTGTCCGCCGCGCCGTTGAACACCGACACGATCTTCTCCCCCACCGCCATGTCATACGTTCCCCATTCGGGTTTGAAGAGAGTCTTGCCGCCATGAGTCACGGTGCAAGCCGAAAAGATCAAAAGAATGATTTTGCCGTCACGGCGCTCCAGACGTTCAAGCTTCCCTGTGACATTCACACCGGACTCGAACTCAAGTTTCGCCGATGCACCAATCTTGATTCCAATCGCCGCAAGATCAGCATCGGAATGATTTTCGAGCGGCTTGGACACTCCTCGGAGCTTTCCGACCGGAGAGCCGAAACCATCGGCGTGATATTTTTTGTCGTGGCCGGGCAATTCCTTGTACTTGTACGCCAGAGCGGATGGACCTTTGGCCTGAATATACCCCGGCTGGCGCCCCCCGTTGTGGATCATCGAAACGAATACGCCGGAGACCTGCAGACCGGAGGAATACTCGGCCGTGGCGGTAGTGTTGCACTCAATCGCCTTTCCCACGCCGTACGCGCCGCCGCGCCGATACGCCATTGTATCGGCGAACTGTTCGAGCACATTCATCAGCAGATCGAAATCCGGGGTCACAAACAACTGCGGTTGTTTGGTGGTAATGTCAAAGGGGTAATCGGCCGCATGCAGTCCATAGGGAAGCTTTTTGACTTCCGGTCCCAGACACGAGACTGCCTCGCCGATCGAGGACAACAATCCGGCGCCATAGATTTTGGGGTTGTCCATGTCGCCGATCAGACCGTACTCGACTGTCCACCAGTGAAGTCGCGATAAGCGGGCCATCTCGGAGGGCGCTCCCAGATTGGCCTGGCGTTCGAGCACTTGTTTCTCGGCGGCCTCGATTTCTTGGGGATTAGAATCAGGAGCTTCCTTCAAAATAGACAGTCGACGAATCGCCTCATACAGCTCGAAATCCTTGCGGGAGGACATCGCCTTGGCCCCGATCTCGCCGAATTTCTGCAGATAGTCGGCGTATTCCCGGTCGACGATAATCGGCGCATGCCCGGCCGCCTCATGGACAATATCCGGGGCGGGCGTATACGCAATATGATGGATTTGCCGCATATCGCAGGCAATCACCAGAACCCGGTATGCCTGATATTCCATAAACGCCGCCGGCGGAATGAACCCGTCGACCGCCACGCATCCCCAGCCGATCGCGCCCAGAATGTCGTTCATGTCCTCGATACGGGGAATGGCCT
>JBGOTX010000155.1:0-5420 GCA_041476705.1 Candidatus Zixiibacteriota bacterium | reverse complement strand
GGAATTCCCCGACGGCAGCGTGCAGATGGGCAAGTTAGTTTTGATCATGTAGCAACATCGAGGCCCATGCTGTTCCGTCGAATTACAGGCCGTCGATCCATCTTGTGGTCGACGGCTTTGGTGTGTGCGCTGATGTCGTCCGACACGCTCCACGCCCAACGGTCCTCCAATCCCAAGTGGGATTCGCAGTTCGGCGCCTTCCCCGGCACACCCAACGCTCGGGCGACAATCGAATATGGCTTCCACTCGCGCGGGAACATGCAACTCGTGCTGGCCAATAACGGAACCATCGGCAGTTTTGGTGAGGCCATGCTCGACCCGTTTACCGGCAAACAGGTCAGGTCCTGTATCTATCCGAAGAATTCCGATATTGTCGGCCTGTGGGTTGGGGCATTTTGGATAGGCGCCGTGGTTGGCCGTGACACCCTCGTCTCCTGCGGTTCTGAAGACTATTATGCCACTCAAGAATTCCAGCCCGATGTCGAACCATTCGGCCGTATCCGCCACGAATCCATCGACCCCTCCAGCAAGTTCTTTCATCCTGACGCAAAATCCGAAGAAGACCTGATCGTCGAATACTCGGACACCTCCACCGATCGGTCGGCCGTCGGCCAGGATCAAACCGATGGTCGCCCCCACCGTCCGCTGGGCATCAAGGTCACACAGCGCTCAATGGCCTGGAGCTACAGCTACGCCGATGATTTCATCTTGTTTGATTACAACATCGAAAACGTCGGCAAGTCACGACTGAGTCGGGTCTATATCGGCATCTGGATCGACGGCGACATGTGGCACATTTCGCGCATGGGACCGATCGGCTGGGAAGACGACATTGTGGGGTTTCGAGCTCTTCAGCCGGCGCCGGAGGGATGCGGTTTCGTCGACACCGTGAATATCGCGTATCACGCGGACAACGACGGCGACCCCGAGGATGGCGCCTTCAATTTCAAATCCCCGCTTGGCGTGCTCGGAACCAAAGTCGTGCGCACCCCCGCCGAATCGCTATCCTATTCATTTAACTGGTGGATCACGAACTACTCCGATCCTCAGCGGGATTTCGGTCCCCGCAAAAACGGTTCACCGGGCGACCCCTTCCGTTCGATCGGAACCGGGCTCGGAACGCCCCAGGGAGATCACAACAAATACTATATGATGAGGCATCCGGAGTTCGACTACGATTTGCTGTATACGGCGGTCGATCACTCACTGCAGGGCTGGCTTCCTCCGCCGCAAAACGCTGAACGATTTGCCCAGGGGTTTGATTGCCGCTATCTGCTGTCGTTCGGTCCGTTCGATATCGAGCCAGGGCAACGTCTGCCCGTGTCATTCGCCTGGGTCGGCGGGACTAATTTTCATCGTAGGCCCGATGATTTCGAGACCTTGTTCGATCCATTCTCACCCGACAGGTTTTATGAGAGCTTGGACTTTTCGCAGTTGGCGCTCAATGCCCGCTGGGCCTCGTGGGTGTATGACAATCCGGGGGTTGACACCGACGGTGACCAGTATTTCGGCAAGTTTCGGGTGTGCGATTCGGTCGACACGTTCTGGTATGAAGGAGACGGCGTGCCTGATTTCAAAGGCGCCGGCCCTCCCCCCGCCCCCCGAGTTCGCGTGGTGCCTTCGACAGGTAAGCTGGTGATTCGTTGGAACGGGTATTTATCCGAAACCACGCCCGATGTCTTCTTGCATAAGATCGACTTTGAAGGGTACTCCGTCTATTCGGCGCTCGACGACCGCCGGTCGAGCTTTTCCCTGCTGTCATCGTATGATCGAGAGGATTACAACCGGTTTCGCTGGGAGGCCCCGCCGTCAGGTGCGCCCGGGTGGGCGCTTGATGAAGTTCCGTTTACGCTTGATTCGCTCCGCACACTGTACGGACCGGATTTCAATCCCTCTTCCTTCACCCGCCTTCAACCCCTCCTGGACAACGGCACGTACTACTACTTTTCGCCGCAGGGATCAAACGCTTCGTCGCTCATTCTGCCAGGCGGCGTTCACAAAGTCTATCCCGATGCGATCAACCCCGGCGCCGATTCCGCGCTCTGGCGCACCGAAGATGTGACCACCGAACACGGCATTCCGTTGCCGAAGTTTTATGAATACGAGTATGTGTTCGATAATCTCCTTCCCACCATTCCCTACTATGTGTCGGTCACGGCAATGGATTATGGCTCGCCGGTATCGGGACTACCGTCGCTTGAGACCAACCCCATCGACAACGCGATTCAAGAATATGCCATGACTTCGGCCGACACCGTTGAGGCAGGGCAACTCAATGTCTATGTGTACCCCAATCCGTATCGGATCGATGCGGACTACGCCGGGCAGGGGTACGAGAACCGTCAGGGGAACCTTCCCCCCGAGCGCGCCCGCCGCATCAATTTCGGTAACCTGCCGAGCGACTGCAAGATTTCGATTTACTCCCTTGATGGCGACCTGATTCGCGAGATCGATCATCACTACCCCGACGGCGGCCCCGGATCGATGCACGACAGCTGGGACCTGATCACCCGCAACACGCAGGCGGTGGTCTCGGGTTTGTACTACTGGACGGTCGAATCGCCGGGACGCACCCAGATCGGGAAGTTGGTGATTATCAAATAGGCGAAGCAAAAGCTGCTTTGTCACGAAAAGGCCTGAGGTGACTCAGGCCTTTTCGGTTATGCGATGTTAGTTTCAGCCGTCAATCACGGATCCGATGGATGGACTTCCTCACACAGTACTCCATTCGTACACCCGAGATTAGCTACACCACAATCACGCGGCCCCGTGCATTCAAGGTCATTGCCGTGAGCGTACCCTACCCAGAGAAATAAATGAGGTGGGTCGCAGTGAATGCCAGCGTCTTCGCACCAATAATAAGGACAATCCTCACGGCAGGGGAGTTCAGCCCTGGCGGGCGCAGGGTGAAATACCGCAAGCGCAACCCCCAGCGCAAAACTAACCACTAACACAGAAATTGACACTCGTCCGAGTCTCATACAACACCTCCTATGAATTATGTTCACCGCGCGGTCGAGAAGAACAACTCGACCAGTTCATGATCAATGAAATTGTCATATCCGAACTGGATATGCTGAATGATCCCACTATCATCTACGCCAACCATAGTCGGCCACACGACGATATGGTAGGTCCCCTGCCAGTATGCGCCGTCAACCATCACGACAATCGTTCCCGTGGTAAGACCGGCGTACTCTGCCGGGACTGAGCCGGACTCTTTCTCAGTCACAACCACAACTTGTGTTCCCCGCTTCAATCGTTGGAGCAACGTGGTCTGAGCAAATCGCAAAAGGTCCAGACATTTGCCACACCCCCAGTCGGCAAAAATAACCAGCGTTCCCTTGTCCTTCAGCAGGTCTTCAAACGATCCCGACCGCCCCTGATAATCAACATATTGTTCAAGCGGAAAGGCGTCGCCCGGGGCAAACTTGACAAAGGGCCGCGAAGAGCCGTTTTCGAATAACGGTGGTTTGACCGCCAATGCCTGCCGCCCGTTGGTCAATCCGTACCCCACGTAGATTCCTGCGGCTATCCCGGCCGAAGAAATCAGGGCCCCGACAATAATCTTTGAATAGACCGACTCCACCAACCTGCGCCACCGAGACATACGTCACCCCTTCGCTCGGAACTCCCACCGAGCCGCCAATCTGTCCTATTTGCAATGCGAGCTTGACCCAGTTGCCTGTACAAGGGTACATCGAATGCCCCCCCCCTTGTCAAGAGAAATCTACATAAATCTGTCGATCATGCGCGCCTCGATAAGCGTCTATTAGAATATGTTTTCGAGAATCGGGGTATCACATTAGGCGCAGGCAGAACTAAGACGTTGACAGATCAGAAAGCGATGGACATATTAGTGCTCAAGAGCGGGGCTGACAGATATATAGAGCCCGCTTGGAGGGATGGCTAGTGAGTAATGGTCGAATCTATCAGTGGGTCGTGATCGGCGTGTTGGTGGTTTCATCTTCCGCCTCCGGAGACGAGCCGTATTACAGGAGAACATACCGGGTCACTGTTCACAATCAGGGGAATATTCAGACGGTCCTCAACAATAGTGGTCAGGTCGGAGCGTGGTCCACCGCCGTCGATCCGCTTACCGGCGCCTCGTTCATTCGCACCATCTACCCCCGCAACAGCGGCGCGGATTGGTTCGGTGTATCTAACCCCGTGATCGGAGGCATTGTCGATCGCGACACCTTTGTGACCTGGGAGTTTCTTCCCGACCAGCCCCCGGATAACGAGTTTCGGTATGAGTCCATCAACGCCGAAAGCCCGCTCTATTCCCCCTCAGCGCATTCTGAGTTTGATATTCTGTGCACATACAACGACAGCATCAGCGACCCGATAGAACTGGGTTTTCGTAACCATCACCCGCTGAATGTCAGAGTCAAACAACGGTCGATGGCATGGTCGGCTTCCAACATTGACGACTTCATACTCGTAGACCTTGAGATAAGCACTTTTGGTACTTCGCGCATCCAAGATTGTTATGTGGGATTGGATGGTTTACTTTCAGTCAAGTACATTGCGGACGAAGGTTATGGCAACACGAACCTGCTTGGCTCGTTGAGTGGGTTTCGATCCGTGACAACTTGTGACATCCCCGATTCGATAGCGGTCTACTATGGGATGAACACGGATGGTCGACCCAGCGCCCCCAAGCAGTGGAATGCCGAGTCGCTCCTCGGAGCGCTGGGCGTGGTGATACTGAAAACGCCGGAAGATGCGCCGGTCAGTTTTAACTGGGAAGCGAGAATCAACCCGGCGATGGGTTATTGGGAATACTGGATGCCATGGAAACGGGGGGATGCTCGCAGAGTCGACCCGACAATCAGCGTGGATCTGGCCGGGGACCCGGCGCTGTACGCCGTGTTGAGCAATAAGTATCACGCCTACGATCAGATGTTCTCGGCGGTCGACCACTCGACGGAGGGGTGGCTCCCACCTCCCGGAGGGGCCAGCAAACTCGCGGAAGGAGCTGAGCCCCTATACCTCCTGGGGGCCGGCCCGTTCGATCTTGACCCAAGGCAGTCCGTGCACTTTACCTACGCACTTGTTGGCGGCGACAATGCGCATGTCAATCCGACAGATTTCGAAAATCTGTGGAATCCATACCAACCCGATGTGTACTACAATTCGCTCGACTTCACCGAACTGATGACCAATGCCCGCTGGGCGAAGTGGGTGTTTGATAATCCGGGGGTTGACACCGATGGCGACGGGTATTTTGGCAAGTTCCACGTCTGCGACGGCGACACGCAATGGTACGAAGGGGATGGGGTGCCCGATTTCCGCGCCGATCTCCCGCCGCCATCACCCAAACTCAAAGTCATTCCCTCAACCGGTTCCCTGGCGATACGCTGGAACGGGTACTACTCGGAGAACGCCATTGATCCATTTACCAAGATCAAAGATTT
>JBGOTX010000154.1:0-5427 GCA_041476705.1 Candidatus Zixiibacteriota bacterium | reverse complement strand
TGGTCGACGATTCGACCAGAGCGGGCGCGCTGGCCGTGGTGGAAGCCAACCCGACCGTGAACGCAGAGCCGGTCGCTTCTAAAGAGCTGTCTGTTTCGGCCACTCATGAACCGAGTTCGGACGACAACGGACTCAAAGTATCGGAGATATCAGTTTCCGGTTTTCTGGATGTCGTCGGCGGCTACCGCAACTCACAGCAAGACCACAGTAACTTATCGATACTCGAAGCCGAGGTCGATTTGGGGGCGACGCCGTCGGACAAGATCGAATTAGCCACATCGGTCACGCTCCAGCCGGAAACGAGGTCGATGGAGTTGACCTGGGCTACCGCCGCATTCAAACTCTTTACGGCACCGCAGGGAGTAATAACACGGGCGTCTATGACAACCGGCCTGTTCAACCCGGCCTTTGGTGTCGAGTGTCGCCGGAATAACGCGCTGTGCAGAAAGCTTTCTTCCGCTCCGCTGGTGGTGCAATTGACTCACCAGAGCTGGACCGATGTCGGCGTCCAGTTTGAGCTTGAGGGTTCTCATGTCATCGTCGACGCCTATGTCGTCAACGGGTTCGAGCCGTCGGCGGACGTCATGCAGGATGTCATCAATCTCACGACCGGGCTGGGGGACACCCTCGATGTTTTGCCGTCGAATGCCATGGGCACGCGGCTCGGTCTGAGGCCAATACCCAATTTGGAATTGGGCGGATCATTCGCGGTGGGTTTCAATAAATCCGATCGGGAGGAAATGTTATTGGCGGGCGCGGACCTGAATTTCACCTGGGCCGGATTTGACATCCAATCTGAGTACATCTTTCATTCAATCAATCGCGCGATTCTGCGGCAGGACAACCGGGGGATCTATATCCAACCAACCTATAATTTCGGCCGCGCGTTTGCGACGATGCGCTACGATACATTCAGAGCCGAGGGACATGACCGGGCCTCTCGCTTGACACTCGGCGGCGGATACACAATTGCGGCGGGCGTAGAGTTGCGTCTGGAGTCGGTGTTCGCCGACGACACGCGGAGCAATGAAACCATCATGCAGGTATTCGCGGGGTTTTGATACAAAGGAAACGGTCCACGTGAAGAATTCACCGGATTTTCTCATGCATGCCCCACAAGGGGCGAAGAACGTTCTTTTCGTCAGCGTCTGGGCCGGCGTAATCGGCGTGCCGGTGCATCGGGTCAGACCGTTTAGTGTGATCTGCGCATCGGAGTAGGAAGGACCAGAGATGGCGACAGTACAATCGACCAAGACGGCGACCGGACTGCAGGGAGCCAGACTGACCGTGGCCGATGACAAATTGTCGGTTGTGCTCAACGCCTCATCAGAGTTTGTCGCCAATCCGGACGCGGTCGAATCCATCCGCGCTGAACTGGCGGTTAGGAAAATTACCGGGGTCTTCGACATTGAGGGCCTGACCTCGGCACTGGTCGAAAGCGCCAAGGCGGGGACCGAAATATCGAATCTGGTGATTGTCAAAGGAAACCCGACCGTGCCGCCGCAGGATTCGCGGCTGGAATGGAGCAAGGACTTCTTTGCCAAGGGGTATTACGTCGATCCCGAAACGAAATACGTCGACTACCACCGGAAAGCCGCCGTGCCGGCCGTCGACAAAGACGAATTGGTTGTGAAAGTGCATCCCACGCAGATTTGCCAGGCGGGTCAGGACGTTTATGGCGGTTCCATTGCGCCTCCCAAACCACAGGCGAGCGACCTCCGGGCCGGCAGAAACGTGCGGTGGGATCCTAAGGAGAGCGCCTTTTTCGCTGAGTGTGCGGGTCGAGTCAAACTCAACGGCCGGGTGCTCGAAGTACACGACGTCTATCAGGTATCCGGAAATGTTGGAGCGTCCAGCGGCAATATTGATCACGGTGGCTCGGTGGTGATCCGAGGCGGGGTGGATTCGGAATTCAAAGTGAGAGCGGGAGGGGACATTGAAGTCGCCGATGTGATTGGCGCCGCCGACATCGAATGCGGCGGGGACTTGACTGCGGCCAAGGGTATCAGTAGTGCGCCAGGAAAGAAGATTTTGGTCAAGGGAAAGATTCACACGAAGTATATCGACCATGGCTTGGTGCTGGCCGATGGCGACATTGAAGTCGACGCCGAAATTATCGATTCCTCCATCCGCACCACCGGCAAGCTTATCTGCAGGGGGCGCATTCAGGGGGGCGATGTGATGGCGGCCCAGGGGATCACCGTCGTTGAGGCCGGCTCCAAGGCGGAAACGAGGACCACCCTCATTGCAGGCGTGGACTTCCGGGTGGTGGCCGCCATACGAGAGGCCACGGAAAAGAGCAAACAGCTGAAAGAAGAGCTCGCCAAACTGGAACCCGAACGCAAGCGACTGGCCATGCTCGGGTCGACCATGACTCACAAACAACGCGAGGCGGTCACCGAGCTGGAATTCAAGATATTCGAGGCACAGGAACAATATGACCAGCTGATCGAACAAAGAAAAGCCCTCGCGGCACAGGTCCTGGCAAACAAAGATGCCCGCATCATTATCGAGAAACAGGTCAATGCCGGGACGGTCCTGCGCGTGCTGGATTCTCAATTGGAGGTTCAAAACGCGCTGCTCGGGCCGATTGTGGCCGTGCCGGACCCAATTACGAAAAACCTTACGCTCACTTCGGTCGATACCGCAACAAAGGAGTAACCTGTGGATGCCCTAAGTATTCATCCATTTATCGATTCAGTCCATGATTTTTTTTCCAGCATGCTCGGGTGTGAGGTACAGCTCAAAGAGACCCGTACCCTCGGATCGGGTGCCATCTCATCCGACATCATCGGGGTTATTGGATTGTCGGGGACGGCCCAGGGGGTCGTGGCGGTGCGTCTTCCGGAAAAGACCGCCCTGGCGGTGATTGGCCGGATGGTAGGGGCCGAATTCACGCAGGTCGATTCTTCGATCATCGACGGAGTCGGTGAGTTGGTCAATATCGTCGCGGGAAGCGCCAAAGGACGACTCAAGGGACACTCTATATCAGTCTGTCTGCCGACGGTAGTCAAGGGCGATATCTACCGGCTCAGCAACTTACACGACGCCCTCTGGCTGGAAGTGTGCTTTGAATCAAGTCTGGGCGAGTTTGCGTTGATCGTAACATTGAAGGCTACGCCACCAATACAGCAGGAGGTCGTCCGTGAAGGCGCTAATAGTCGATGATTCTCAGATCATGCGTCGGATTATAGTCAGTGTGCTCAAAAAGGCCGGCGTCAACGATATTGCCGAAGTATCGAACGGTCAGGAGGCGCTGGATGCGCTGGCGCAGGACAAGGAGATCGCTTTGGTCCTGCTCGACTGGAACATGCCGGTTATGACCGGGATCGAAACGCTCAAACATATTCGTACCACCAATAAGCAGTTGCCGATCGTGATGGTTACGACCGAGTCCGAAAAGGAAAAAGTGGTCGAAGCCATCAAGGCGGGGGCGAACGACTATATGCTCAAGCCGTTCAATCCGCAGGATGTCCTGGATAAATTGCAAAAGTTCCTGGAGCAGGCCAAGAAATGAATCGGACCAGGGCGGCTACCACTCCGCTGGGTCCGATCGAGGAAATGTCGGCCCCTGTGTTCGACAATTTCCGCAAGCTGATCTTGGAGCACAGCGGCATTTCGCTCAATGAAAGCAAGCGGCCGCTGGTCAAGGCGCGGATTCAAAAGCGCATGCGCGCCCTCGATATTCATGTGTACCAGGAGTATCTGAAGCATGTCATGAACGACCTGTCCGGCGCCGAACTTCAACTGTTGCTCGACGCCATTTCCACCAACGTGACCAACTTCTATCGCGAACGACACCATTTCGACTTTATGAGACCGGTAATCGAAGAATGGCTTGCTTCGGGCCAGACCCGATTGCGCATCTGGTCGGCCGCCTGTTCGACCGGGGAAGAGCCCTTTACGATCGCCATCGAAGCGCTCGAAACAATCGATAAGCGCTATATGGACGTCAAGATTCTCGCCACCGATATCGCGAGTAAAGTGTTACGTGCCTGTCAGCGTGGCGAGTATTCGGCCAAGGATGTTGAGCCGGTTCCGGCGGTCCTCCGAAGCAAGTATTTTATTAAGACCAAGGAACAGAATGACCACGTGTATACCGTCAGCGAAAAACTACGGAGCATGGTTCATATACGGCAGTTCAACTTGATCCGTTTCCCCTTTGCGGTCACCGGGCCGATGGATTTGGTTTTCTGCCGCAACGTCATGATTTATTTTGATCGCCCCACACGAGCCCAAATTGTCGGGGAATTCAGCCGGATCGTAAGACCGGGGGGGTATCTGTTCGTGGGTCACTCAGAAAGCTTGACCGGGTTGGGCGGAAAATTCACCGGCGTGCGCCCGTCGATATACAGGAGACACTGATCAAATGCCGAACCACCTCGTAGGCATATCCGATCTCTATGTGTCCGATCAGCCGGACGACATGATCATTACGTATTCGCTGGGGTCCTGTATCGGCATGGCGGTGTACGACCCGGTGCGGATGATCGGCGGCATGATTCATTATATGCTTCCGGCGTCCAAGATTGCGCCCGACAAAGCCAAAGGCAAGCCGGCTATGTTCGCCGACACGGGCGTTCCGCTGTTGCTGAATGACCTTTTGGCGAAAGGCGCCCACAAGAATCGGCTGGTGATCAAGGTGGCCGGCGGCGCCCAGCTAATGGACGACAAAAATGTATTCAACATTGGCGAGCGAAACTTTCTCATGCTACGAAAGATACTCTGGACCAACAATCTGCTCATCAAGGGCCAACATGTCGGCGGGGGCTTTGCAAGAACTTTGCGACTCGAAATCGCAACGGGTCGCGTAACCGTCAAGTGCCAGCAAGGAGAAATAGAGCTATGACGGACAAACAACAAATTATTGCCAAGCTGTCGTCGTTCAAGACCCTGCCGGTCGTCGCCCAGCGTCTCTTGGCCGTGGTCAGCAAGACCGATGCGGACTCGTCGGACGTCGCGAGGGTGATCGCGCTGGATATGGCGTTGACCGCCAATCTGCTCAAAGCCGTCAACTCGGCCTATTTTGGATTTACCAAGCCGGTGTCGTCGCTGACCGAAGCGACCTTCAAGCTGGGCATGAACTGGGTGTCGCAACTGGCCATTTCCTCCCTTGTCTATGCCAATGTCAAGAAACCGGCGACCGGGTATGGACAGTCGGCCGAGGATTTGTGGCGACATTCAGCGGCAGTGGCGGTGACATCGGAGAATTTGTGCCGCTTGTTGACGATCAAAGGCGGCGGCGCGGTTTTTACAGCCGCCTTGGTGCATGATATCGGTAAGTTGGCGCTGGAAGAATTTGTTTCCGAACGCCTCGATGACATTCAGGCACGGGTGATGAAAGAGCATATTCCATTTGAGCAGGCCGAACGGGATGTGCTGGGATTTGACCACGCTGAAGTCGGTGCGATGATCGCAGAGAACTGG
>JBGOTX010000153.1:0-5448 GCA_041476705.1 Candidatus Zixiibacteriota bacterium | reverse complement strand
CTTCCGTACACGGTGTCCGATTCCGACAATAACGTGACCCTTGAACAACTCGTCTCCGGTCCGGGAACGATCGACTCGGCCACCAATCGGATTTGCTTCACGCCGGTTATAGCCGGGACATACACTTTCATCGTCGGTGTCACCGATGCCTGCAGTGCGAGTGGTCGCGATACCATCAACGTTACTGTCGGCGTCAACCATCCGCCCATCGTGGATGCCGGTCCGGATAAGACAGTCTTCCAGTGCATACCGACTCAGTACTGCTTCAGTTTCACCGTCACTGACCCGGATAACAACGTTGATTCGGTTCGGCTGATTTCCGGTCCGGGCACCCTCAGCGCCGGACAGGTTTGTATGACTCTTGGGTCGCCCGGCCAGGTAACATGCGTTATCAAGGCCTTCGATCATTGCGGTCTGACGGCACAGGATACGGTCCGCATCACGATTGGATGGAATTCGCCGCCCATCTGTAATATACCGCACGATACTACGAAGTTCTTCCAATGTGCGCCCACTCAGGTGTCCCTGCCGGTGTCGGCGACCGACATCAACGGGAATTTCGACCATTGTGAACTGCTGAGCGGTCCGGGATCGCTGGTGGGCGGCAACTGGGTCTACACACCAACCGGCAGTCAAACGGTAAAGGTTAAGATTCAGTGTCTCGACGCCTGCGGCGCGGCCTGTATTGATTCATTCTACGTCAAGTTCACGGTCAACACCCCGCCTGTAGCCAACGCCGGTCATGACACGACCTTTTTCCTGTGTAGCTCTGGCACCGTCTGCGTGCCGGTCTCGTGTAGTGATATCAACGGCAATCTGTCGAAATGCGAAATGATTTCAACAGTCGGCGTGTATGATCCCGGCACCGGAAAGGTCTGCATCACCGCCGACTACGGCACCGGTACGTCGAAGACGTATCCGGTGATCATGAGGGCGACCGACTCGTGCGGCGCTACCGGCTACGACACCTCGTTCGTGACGATTAACTTCAATCATCCGCCGGTCGTGCAGGGTCCGCCCGATCTGACGGCTTTCCTCGATCAAGTCGGCGAGGTTTGTTTTGACGTTACCATCAACGATCCGGACAACAACTGCCCGATTGACAGCATCAGGATTACGCCGATTGGAACGTACAATCCGACCACGCATCAAGTTTGCTTCAATGCCGACACGACCGGACACTACTGCCTGATTCTCAGTGCGGTCGACCAATGCGGCGCGAAAAAGGCGGATACGGTTTGTATCGATGTTCGGATCGATCAATGCATTCATGTGCAGATCGAAAAAGTGCACGACGCCATTCAGGGTCAGCACAAACTTGTTAACGTTTTCCTGAACGGTTCGGGCAAGAAGCTGGCCGGATTCGACTTCCTGATCGCTTACGATCCGAGTTCGCTCACCGCGGTGACCGCTATTCCCGGTACGCTGTTCACCAATTGCGGGTGGGAGTATTTCACCTATCGGTTCGGTCCGTTCGGCAACTGCGGTTCCGGTTGTCCCTCGGGTTTGATGAGAATCAATGGCGTCGCCGAGATGAACAACGGCGCGTACCATCCCAGCTGTTACCTGGACAATCAGATCGGGTCGATTGCCGTCCTTGATTTCCTTGTCTCCAATGATCGTACGCTCGAGTGCCAGTTTGCGCCGGTGTCATTCTTCTGGATCGATTGCGGCGACAACACCTTCTCGTCGGTCGGAGGCGACACGCTGTACGTTTCGCGTACCGTGTACGATTTCGAACTACACAACATCACCAATAACTCGTACGGATTCCCCGGATCGTATGGTGCGTCGGATAACTGTCTGACCGGCGGCGGCCCCGGTAAGCCGCGACCGGTCCGTTGCATCGACTTCACCAACGGAGGCGTCGATATCATCTGCGCCGATTCGATCGATGCCCGGGGCGATATCAACCTCAACGGACTGTGGTACGAGATCGCCGACGCGGTGATGTTCACCAATTACTTCATTCTGGGCCTGCCGGCCTTCGCGCCTCATACGCAGGGGTCGATTGCCGCAACCGATGTCAACGCCGACGGCATCCCCCTGACGGTAGCCGATCTGGTTTACCTGATTCGCGTTGTGGTGGGCGATGCCGCGCGGATACCCAAATTGAACCCCGACGCCGTGAACGAAATATCGTTCTCCATCGTCAACGGCACGCTTGAAATTGCCAATACGACATCGAACGTGGGAGCCATCTATCTGCAACTTGACGGTCAGGTCGAACCGAAACTGGCGGTCAGCGCGACCGGCATGGATTTGTTCTACCGGTACGACGGCAACGTGACCCGCGTGCTGGTCACAACCAAGGGGAAGACCTCTTTGCAGGCGGGACCGGTGCTGAGTCTCGGCGGAAGCAGAACGATCAAATCGATTGAGGTCGGCAGTTTCGACGGTTACGTGATGAAGGTCAACATGAGCACGCTCCCGACCGAGTTTGCGCTGTCGCAAAACTATCCGAACCCGTTCAATCCGGTCACGAGGATCGAATTCACTCTGCCGCAAGCGGCCGATTGGACCCTTGAGATTTACAACATCCTCGGACAGGTTGTGCAAAGCTGGTCGGATCACAACGACGCCGGCTATTACAAATTGGACTGGGATGGGAGCAGATACGCCTCCGGGGTCTACTTCTATCGTCTGGCGGCCGGGGCGTACAGCTCCACCAAGAAGATGGTGCTACTCAAATAGCGGGAATTCCATCCGGGTAATTCGGCAACGCGAATTGTGTCGAGTGTGAAATCGGGAGGAAGGAAGCAGGGTCACACAATCTGAGGTCGCACTAAACCGATTCGGTTAAGTAGCAGATCAAACCTCGGATCTGAGCGTAGCGAGTCCAAAAGGGGGAAGATCGCAAGCGTGATCAGAAATGGTTCCCGCTCGACAATGGCCTGGTCCAGGCACTCAAAAGCTCGGTCGTTTTCCCCAAGCCCGGCGTAGACCATCGCTTTGTAGTACGGTGATACATAGGTTGTCCGGGCCATTTCATCAAGTTTGCCAAGTATGTTCTGCGCCTCGGTTCGTTGTCCCGACATCGCGAATGATGCGCCAAGACTCCCCATTGCAAAGGCGTTGGCCTTTGTGGGCGCAACCAGTTTACTGAGGGTCGCAATCGATTCCGGCCACATCCCCTTGGCCGCGTAGGACCAGCCAAGGAAAAGAAGCGCGAGATAGAAAGAGGGGTCGATGTCGAGCGTTTTGTTAAGTTGCACGATCGCCTCATCGAACTGTCGACAGTTGTAATGCCCCAAACCGGCGATTGCCTGAATGGTTATGGACAGCGGGTCCAGATCGAGGGCACGGTCGAGTTCCTGCCATCCGTCGTCGAATCGATTCATCGGACCCAGGCATATCGCATACCACTGGTGAGCGGTCACATTATTGGGATTCAGTTCAATGGCGCGCTTGAATTCAGCTTCGGCGGTGGTCAGGTCCCAGTCGTGAAAGGTCTTGATCCAGGCCATTGAGGCGTGGGCTTCACTGAGTTCGCTGTCGATGGCGAGCGCCTTCTCGACCGCCGTCTTTGCGATCGGAAAAGCGTCGCGGGGACGAAGCCAGCCGTACTGAGCCAGAATCGCATAACAGTCGGCGATTCCGGTATACGCCACGGCATACCGGGGGTCCATCGTGATAGTCTGCTGGAAACATTCGATCGCCCTTCGCATTTCGCCTTCGTATCGTCGGTTCCAGAAATATCGGCCGCGCAGATACAACTGGTACGCTTCCTTATTCTGCGTTTGTCGCTTGGTGATTCGCTGGCGGTCCTCATCGAGAAGGGTCGATTTCAATTTAGCGACCACGGCGAGCGAAATTTCATCCTGAATGGCGAACACGTCATCCAAATCCCGATCGAAACGCTCCGACCAGAGGTTGTAACCGTCGGCGACATTGATGAGCTGGGTGGTTACGCGCAGGCGATTACCGGATTTGCGGACACTTCCCTCAAGAAGGGTGGTAACGCCCAATTGCTCGCCGATCCGCCGAATGTCGAGTTCCTTTCCCTTAAATTGAAAGGCCGAGGTTCGCGCGCTGACCCGGAGTCCCTCGATTCTGGCGAGGACATTGATCAGCTCTTCCGCCATCCCCTCGCAAAAGTACTCCTGATCGGCGTTCTGACTCAAATCCCGAAACGGGAGAACCGCTATGGAAGGGAGGGACGGTGTGGTATCGACGTGACGGTGAGAATTACCGGACTTGAGGGTTTCGATAAGCCGGCGCAGATCGGACGCCATATCATGGGCGCTCTTATATCGCGCCAATGGTTTCTTTGCCAGCGCTTTCGCAACAATCGCAATCAATTCAGGAGGAAGATCGGGGCGCAGAGCCGAGAGCGCCGGAGGATCCTCGTTGAGGATTGCATAGATCACCGCCTGTTCGTACTCCCCTCCAAACGGGAGCCGGCCGATCACCATTTCAAACAGCATAACCCCGAACGACCAGATATCGGTCTGATGATTCGCGGTTTCGCCGCGCGCCTGTTCGGGCGACATGTACCCGACCGTGCCGACGGTGGAGCTGGAAGTCGCGACGACACCCGCTGATTGCAGTGAGGCCAGCCCAAAGTCGACAATGCGCGGCCGACCGGCGGAATCCATCAGAATATTCTGCGGTTTGATGTCTCCGTGAACAATCCCCTTCTGATGAGCCGCCTCCAGACCCTCGCAAACCTGAACCGCGATTTCGAGCGCTCGGTTGATCGATAAATCCTTGCCGTGACAATACTCGTGCAACGACCGGCCTTCGATATATTGCATTGTGAAATAGGGGCGGCCATGATGCAGGCCGACTTCGTGCACGGTTACAATATTGGGATGATCGAGCAGGGCGGCGGCTTGGGCCTCGCTTTTGAATCGTGTCCGACATTCTTCGTTTTTCGCGAGGGAAGGGGAAAGGAATTTCAGCGCGACGGGTCGCCCCAGTTTGGTGTCCTCGGCTAGGTACACCTCACCCATGCCTCCGGCTCCGATGCGCCGGACGATGCGATGGTGCGATATCCACGCGCCGGGGGGTAGTTCGTCGCCGGTCTGGGTCTTGTCGTTATTCTCCAGATGATTCATGAGCCACTTCAGAAAATTCTGTAGCCCAAGATACTCTCCCGGGCGGGATTGCACAATTGCAAAGATGCCCGGTATCGCCCGTCCCTGAACGACAACGGGCCGGATAAAATTCTCCGGCCCATTGTGTATGCCTGGAAGCGAAATTAATCATCCCGATCGCATCGCGACCGGTGATGTAAAGCAAGCGTCTCCGAGGCACACCGCACGTCGAGTGAAAAGGCGTTGTGCTGGTCGGAACGAATGACAATGCCCGTGCTCAGACTGCCGGCTCCGGGGGCGTCGGCCGGAACGATGCGCTGTGTTTTCATACTGGTGACCGCGAAATCACCCGGTATGAAGCTCCCCCAATGGCGCTCGTTGACGTTCGCCTGGAGCGGGGGGCCGATTG
>JBGOTX010000152.1:0-5451 GCA_041476705.1 Candidatus Zixiibacteriota bacterium | reverse complement strand
ATCCCCGAAAAATACGAATGTAGCGATTCCAGATCCCCCGACCGTTCGGCTTTCACCAGGCGCGTCAATTCCTGGCCGGTGGTCGCCGACACCACCACGATTTCATCGTAATCGTGCCGGTCCGAGAAAATCGCCACCTTGTCCCCTTCGGGCGAGTAAGCCGGGCGCTCATTGAAGTAGGAGCCATCCTTTCGGGCGTGAGTGAGTTGCTTGGATATATCGGCCGGTTCCTTGCGCGTGGAAATATCCGGCCAGTACCGCCGCTTCATCTCTTTGGAGAAATCTTCGTACAACTGCTTTTCTTCGATGCCGATCGACGACTTCAGCGCCTTGTTCATGCTCAGATGAACTTTCCCCTTCTGGAGAATTTCGCCCAGCTTGCCCTCGCCGTACTTGTCGACGATATACTTGACCATCGACTGCCCCTGTTTGTACGCCAGAAAGCCGCCCAGATAGTCCGGCGGTGCAAGGTAGCTGTTGATGGTTGCATCCCGGATATACATGTCCGACCAGTAGTCCCAGCCGTGGCGCGATGAGTACTCGGCGTACCCCTCGGCGTACCAGAGCGGAAGATCGAACAATCTCTGCCGCGACAACAGCGACGCAAACGAATTGCCGAACAGCATGTCGTATACCAGGGCGTGAGTCAGCTCGTGGTGCAGGACGTGGCGGAACTCCTCGTATGATCCGGTGAACGGAATGACGATCCGATTCTTGAAGGCCTCGGTAAAGCCGCCCACACCTTCGGGCAGGAGTTCCGGCGTGATATTGGTCTGCTGGAAATCGTTTTGCGAGTTGTAGACAAAAACCGGCACGCGCCGTTGAAGCCGGTAGTCCAGTTCGACGCTGATCTTCTGGTAGGCATCCTCCATCACGTCGGCGGCAAACTTGGCGGTGGCGTACCCATCCTCATAGAAGTAGACGTCGAAATGGCGCGTTTGGATAAAGCTCCAGTCGTACTTCTTGTACTGGACTTTGTTCTTGCCGAAATACCGCTCCTGCGTCAGCCCGCTCAGGGGGAGGGTGACAATCAGCGCCAGCACCAGGACAATTATTTTCTTCACGCGTGGTTCTTCCTTTTTATTCAGGACGGCTTCCCGACATTGGATGTGCAACCTCTTGTCTTTGCCCGCGGGGCGTCATGCTCGCGCCGTCTTTTGACAGTGCAACCGGGGCGAACGATTAATCCTTCTCTCTCTTTATATCGGCACCGAGCGATGCCAGCTTCTCTTCCAATCGATCATATCCGCGGTCGACATGGTATACCCGAAGCACCTCGGAGCGACCTTTGGCCGCCAGACAGGCGATCACCAGTCCGGCCCCGGCGCGGATATCCGGTGCCATCACCGACGCGCCTTCAAGATGGTCGACGCCGTTTACTATGGCCTCGTCACTTAATATCGTCACGTCGGCTCCGAGCCGCCTCAACTCCATCGAATGCGAGAACCTATCTATGAAAACAGTCTCTTTGATATGCGAAGTTCCCGATGCAGTGCAGGTGGCGGCCATAATGCAGGCCTGAAGGTCGGTCGGAAAGCCGGGGTAGGGGAAAGTGGTCACTTGGACCGGGGCCAACCGCTTGGGGGCCTTCACCGACACGGCATTCTTGCGACTGGCCACCTCGCACCCCATTTCCCTCAATTTGTGCAGGACCATAGTGAGGTCTTCGGGGGATATACCGGTTACTTCTACACTCCCGCCCGTTATTGCCGCCGCGAACAGGTACGTGCCGGCCACCAGCCGATCCCCCGACACGGTATGATCCACCGGCTTGAGCTTCTTGACCGGCTCCACCACGATTTCGGGCGTGCCGACCCCGCGAATTTTTGCCCCTGCCTTGTTCAGAAAATTGGCGACATCGACAATCTCCGGATCGCAGGCGGCGTTGGTGATCACCGTCTGCTTCTTGGCCATCACCGCTCCATACAAAATATTCTCGGTGCCCGTGTGGGACGGTTTGTCGAAATAAATAATCCCGCCTGTCAGCTGTTTGGCTTTCGCGATGACATACCCCGCCTCTTCGGTAATCTTGGCCCCCATGGCGGCGAATCCTTTGATATGGTAATCGACCGGCCTGGCCCCCAGCGAACACCCGCCGGGAAGCGATATGCGGGCCTCGCCCATGCGGACAAGTAGCGGCCCCAGCACCAGAAATGAAGCACGCATCTGGCGCATGAGTTCGTACGGAGCGGTGTTTTCGCGAATATCCTCGGCCGAGATGGCCATCGTCTGGGCTTTGCGGTCGTACTCGACCTTCGCCCCCACGAACTGGAGCATCTTGACGATCGTATCGATATCTCTGAGCGGGGGGATGTTGTGGATGATCGTCTGGCCTTTGTTGATCAGCAACGCGCCGGCGATTATCGGCAAAGCGGCGTTCTTGGAGCCGTCGGTTTTGATCCGTCCTTTGATCTTTGCCGGCCCCTGTATGACAAACTTATCCATGTGCAATCCTTCTACCGGCCATCCCGGCCGCTGGTTCAATTTGTGTCGCGGTAATCTGGTATTTTGGAGCAAAAAGGGAAAGGTTTAACAGGTGGGTCGTGCCGTCGGGCGTCCCCCAATTCTGTCGTTGCGAGGAGCGCCTTCCGAGGCGCGACGAAGCAATCTCTCCTCGTCTTCACTTTCGTAGGTCGAAACCCCCTCGGTTTCGACGCCATTCTGCTCGTAGGTCATCCGCGTCTTTGCGGTTGACATCTTATCACTGCACCGGCGTCCCCTGATGAAACACCATCCGCCAGCCGGACTTATCCCGACGCCAGATCGAGCTATGGAGCGAATAGACCGGCTGATGCTTTTGGGGTGCCCGACTCGCCAGGCGAAACGTCACCAGAACGACGTCGGGTGCGAGTTGCTCTGCCTCGAAGTCGGTGATACATCGCTCCGTCTCTTGTTCATCGGCGAGAAGACTGATGATTTGTTGCTTTGAATAGAGGTTACCCGATCGGCCGATCTCCCGGAAATCATCGGACAACAATCGGTCGAGCTCTTCTGGCGATCTTCTTACCTCACCAGATAGCAATTGCTGTTCGAGGTGCAACAAACTTTCTCTGATTGCTTTGGACAATGCCATCTAGGCCCTCCCGGATTCGTCGAGTCGTAATCTACGTTCCCGTGCGTGGCGGCCGTCCCCGTCCGCCGCCATATTGTCATTGCGAGTGTCGCCGTCACGCTGGGATTGTCGATAGGTCAGGCGACCGAAGCAATCTCGCTTCATCTTCGTGGACGGCGGACCTCCCGGTCTGCCGTCAGGAACGTGAATCACGGCAACTTGGCACCGCACCAAGGACAGAATTTCCAGGAACCCTTGGCGTCCAAGCCGCATTTTGGACACGTTTTTCCTATCAAAAGCGCATCGATCGGTAGCCGCCACTTGAACGTCACCCCGAGCATGGTCAGCGAGAAGTTCCCGTTTTCTTTAGCGGCGGCAATCGCCTTGCCGGTAGAATCAGCGGCCGAAAAGACGACGAAGTGCATATTCTGCCCCATTGGTCCCATCAAGTTCGCGAACACCGGCTTCATCATCGAGACAAAATTCTGCGCGTCTCCGCTCACCGTACTGTCGGCATAGGGAGTGTACGTAGCTCCGTTCCGGTCCATAAGCGTCATGGTCTTACGAATCGAATCGATGGGGTAATATGTCATTCCGGCCATCGTTCCAATTTGACCGCCCAACACTGCGAAAATGGTGTAGGGTCGAAGTACTTTCATGAAATCCTCGACCTGCGTCGCCGTCATGTCTTTTCCCTTAAAGGCATAATCCCAAAATTCGATGGGAATCCACCAGGCCATGATCATCTTGTTGCTGTCGTTGTTCATTTTCTGGGTTTCACTAATGAGATCCTTAAGGTCAGCGCGGGCGGCTGGACTCAACGCGGCCCACAGGACAACGGTGAGCAGTGCGATGGCCCCAAAGCGAACAGTCCTGTTCATATCCAAACTCCCTTCGGGAAAAATCAATTTGCCGTGCCGACAAGAAAGCCACACAGATCACAATCACCGGCTATGAAGTGCCGACGCGGGCACCCTACTCCCGCATCGCCGAGGCGCGGTCGGGGAACTTCTCTTTTGATTCCGTCAGGAGCGGGAAACTGTTTCGCGCTTCGGTGAACAGACGCACCGCCTCTTCATCGCAGAAATCCGGATTGGTCCACGGCAACTGCGTAAATCGTCCGCGGGCATGGATGAGGGTGACTTCGCCAAAGACCCCCTTGCCAAGATATATCCGGTGGCCGTATTCGCGGTGCGAGGCCATAGTCAGATTGGTCGGTGTCAGGACTCCGGGATCGACATTGACCGTCCGGAAGGTGTAGTCGTCGACCTGGTCTCCCAACCCCCGCTCGATTTTGTGGCAAGCGCCCTTGATATCGGCGAGCGACTCGCGTTCGACCATCTTGTCGAACGAGAAGAACCGGCGGCTCAACTGCTGTCCCATTTCCTCCTGGTATCGGTTTGCCGAACACTCGATCTCGAGCGTTTCGGACAGCACCCGTCCGAACTGTTTTTCAAGTTGTTTGAGGCAGTCGGCGAGGCCGTCGATGGAGTTGTAGATGACGGAAACAATCAGCCGTCCGGGGGGCGGGTTCTGAACTCGTGCCATGGCGGGGATAATTACCCCGCTATGGAGGGGAAAGCAACTAAAAACGAGAAAAGGGGGGGATACGGCGGTGTTCTGATCGGTAAAGAGGAGACCGCAGATTGCCGATATACTTGGTACATCATTTGATCGAGCACCGATAAGACAACCCTATCACTATTTATACCTCTGGAGGTAAACATGAACGGTGAGTACGCAGTGGCCCCCGGTGGCGCCGGATTCCTGGGGATGGTGGGAACGGCTTTCTGGCTGTTCTTCATCGGTATCTATCTGGTTTTCACATGGCTGTTGTACCGGATCGCCTGCAACGCCGGTCAGCGGAAAGACGCCTGGTGGGCGTTCATTCCGATCCTGAACCTGTTTCTCATTTGCAAGACGGCGCAGAAACCGATGTGGTGGGTCCTTTTGTGCCTGATTCCGCTGGTCAACATCGTGATCCTCGCGGTGATGTTCTGGAAGATCAGCGAAAATTGTGGCCAACATGGCTTCTGGGGTATCGCCATGCTCGTGCCGTTCATCAACATCGTGGCTCTGCTGGTATTGGCGTTCAGCACGCCCAAGTATCCGGCTCAGCCCGAGCCGAGCACGAAGCGTCCGCGTCAGCCCGTCGGCGTATAATTGCTACGTCTTCGGACGTTTCGCAGAATTTGCAGACCCGGTAGGTTTCGACCGCCGGGTCTTTGGTATTCTGGACCATTCCTCCCGAAGCAATCCAAACACGAGCACATCCATCCACCGGCCGTTTTTCAGGACAGCCCGACGCAATCGCCCCTCGGCGACAAAGCCAAATCTCTCCACCAGTAGTATTGAACGGACATTCGGTGACCAAACAGAAGCTGACAGCCGCCGAAGCT
>JBGOTX010000151.1:0-5451 GCA_041476705.1 Candidatus Zixiibacteriota bacterium | reverse complement strand
TGATCGTGTTTTTCTGGTCGATCTTCGATCAATCCTATTCCACCTGGACCTTGTTCGCCCGCGACTATATGAATCTCGATACGCCGTTCGGCCACATTCCACCTGATGCCGTTCAGGGGTTCAATCCGGTCTTAATCATTATCATGACGCCGCTCTTTGCCTGGATCTGGTCGAAAACCGACACCGATCACCGTCGGTTGGCATCGCCCAAGAAAATGCTGATCGGGTTTGGCCTGGTCATTCTTTGCATGGGACTGATGACAGTGGCTGGGTATGCCGCGACGACCAGCAAGATTTCGATTCTCTGGGAGGCGGGCGCGTACATCCTGATCACGGCGGCGGAACTGTGTATTTCGGTGGTCGGGCTTCAACTGGCGTTCGAGGAAGCCCCGGTGCACATGAAATCCATGATCACCGGCGTTTTCCTGTTTACCGTCTTTCTGGGCGACACACTGGCCGGCTGGTTTTCCCGCATTTACACCGAAACCACGCCGGGGAATTATTTCGGCGCCATGACGATCATGATTTCGGTAGTCGCCGTGCTGTTCTATTTCGTGGGACGGCGGTTTGAGCATAAGACGGCGTGACTGATGCTCTGTGGGCGGCAGACATCCTGTCTGCCCCTCTTGTGGAACGGGCACACGAGGGCGTGTGCCGCGCACGGAAATTTGATGAGGAACCTACCCGTTGGGTGGGGTACAAAATGAGCATAGTCGAGACACGCGGCACTATTCTACTTTTCGACGACGCGCCCTTCGACTCCGCTCAGGGCGACGTAAGAAACGGATTGTAGTGGTGTCAGGTGCCCCCACCTGACACCGTGAGATTGGACAATTACTCGGTGTCAAGCGAGGACGCATGACGCCACTTATGCACGATTGGGATCGGAGGATCATATGGCAGTAGTCAAAGCATTCATGGCGTCAAGCGCGGGGAAGCCGCTCGAAAAGTTCGAGTATAACGTCGGGTCAATCGGGCCCGAAGAGGTTGAAATCAAGGTCCAGTACTGCGGCATTTGCCACTCGGACCTGTCGATGCTCCACAATGAATGGCAAATGACCACCTTTCCGTTTGTCCCCGGCCACGAGGTGATCGGCGAAGTGCGCGCGGTCGGCGAACGGGTGCAAAATTTGAAGGCCGGCGACCGGGTCGGGCTGGGATGGTATTCGAAAAGTTGCATGCATTGCGACACCTGCCTGAGCGGACATCATAACCTCTGCGCCAGCGCCGAGGGCACGATGGTCGGCCGATACGGCGGATTCGCCGACACGGTGCGGTGTCACTGGGCCTTTGCCCACATATTACCGACAGAACTCCATTCGCAATCGGTGGGCCCGTTGTTCTGCGGTGGAATCACGGTATTTGCGCCTATCGTCGAGTTCGGCATCAAGCCGACGCATCGGGTCGGGGTGGTCGGGATCGGCGGGCTTGGGCACATGGCGCTCATGTTCCTCAGCAAATGGGGATGTCATGTGACGGCGTTTACATCGTCGCAAGCCAAGGCGGCGGAGGCGCGGAAGTTCGGCGCGCATGAAGTAGTCGCCACTCACGATGAGGCCTCGCTTTCGAAACTGGCCGGCTCGCTGGATTTCATACTGGTGACCTCGAACGTGTCGCTGAACTGGCCGCTGTATCTGAGTGCTCTGGCGCCGAACGGTCGCCTGCACATTGTGGGGGCGGTGCCTGAGCCAATTGCATTTCCGGTCTTTCTCTTGTTGGCCGGACAGCGCTCGGTGTCATCATCGCCGACCGGAAGTCCGGCGCGGATCCGCGAGATGCTTAGGTTTGCCGCGCAACACAAAGTTGAGCCGCAGGTGGAGATGTACCCGATGTCGAAAGTGAACGACGCGATGGAGCATCTGAAGTCCGGCAAGGCGCGGTATCGGATCGTGCTGAAGAATGATTTTTGATCTGCCGTTGCGTCAGGTCTTAGACGCCCTGAGGGCGGCGAGACCTGACGCTTTTGGAGTGGGACCGTCAGTTCACACGTCCGCCAAGGGCGGCCGCAAGAACTGACGGAACTCAGAGCTCTTCGGCTTGAATTATTGTCTCTTGAGGGAAAACTTGACGGGACGGGTCACCCAGCCAGTGATCCGCTGTTCATTAATATAATGGGGGCTGAACTTGCTTCGCCTCACCGCTGCTACGACTTCATCGTCAATCTGCCTATCTCCACATGACTTTGCCACACGCACATCTTGCACGATCCCGGTAGTATCGACGGATACATTGATCTGGGGGTCAATTTCAACTTTTGAAGAATGTTTTCGATATACTTGCCAAGTTACTTCGGGCATTATTTCATATCCATCGCACAAGACGAAAACGTCCGGAGTTGGAACAAGATTTACACGTACATAGGTTATGTCGTCCGAAAAAATTTCGATATGAAAACTGTCAGTGAGGCCTGAGTCCGTAGCAGAAATATCGTACACCCCCGGTGGCCGCTTCACTTCCAGCCATTGGCCCTTCTTCTTGAAATCCGAGACAGCAGAGTCGTTGATCGTTATGGCACAATTCGGCGGGGTGGTTTTGATTCTTAGAGTTCCAGGTTTTGGGTCTCCGGCTACTGGGCCGGACGAGAAGGAGAGTGATGCGAAGACTAATAATACCGCCAACAGGCTGAAACGCCGTATCGGCTCGAACTGAAACTTACGCGCAACTGAGATCACATGTTTCACCTTTCAAGAGACTTGAAGAGCCGCTCACTGCAACTTGAATTCAACCTTGTACGTTACCCAGCAAGCGACGGGTCGATGCTTTTGCATACCAGGCTTGTACTTGCATCCATAGGCGGCGTTAACAGCGGCGGCATCCAACAATGTGCTCCGCGACGATCGGGCTACTTTGGAGAAGCGTACAGTACCTTCTTTGTCTATCAACGCCATGACCCAAACTGTCCCCTTGATGCCGGCCTCTTTGGCCTGACGTGGGTAATTCGGATTACTCTCAGAAATCATCTCGGGCTGAATTTCAACCGGAACAAACTCACCTACCAGCGCAGAGTCAGCATTTCCGGTCGCTCCAGGCTTGTGCGTATTTGCCCCTGTGATCGACGTGGACCCACTCGACGGGATATCAGACGGCTCGTCTGGAATATCCCTGATCACCTCACAGTGAACGGTATCAATGCTGTCCTTGGATGTGCCCGCATACACCGTGCCTGCAACAAGGTTGGCGACGGCAAATATCGTTTTCGAATTGGTTGCCGTTAATTCGAAGGATATGATAGTGCTGTCTCCCTTAACCGCAAGATGTTGTCTACCCTCAGGGCATTGAATTTCAAGCCATTTGCCGGACTCCGTAGTTTTCTCAACGGCTGTTCCGGAGACAAATAACGAACATCCCCCCGGAATGGTTTGGAGTTTGACAATAGCAGTCTTGTCGGACTTTCGCTTTGCGTGGAGATCAGCCGCGACCGCGAACACCAGCGCGGCGATAAGAATGGTGGTCGTGAGATTCTTCATCTTTCGCCCTCTGTCAGCCGCTCACGGCAACTTAAAATCGACCCGATACGTCACCCAGCAGGCGACCGGTTGGCCATGAGAGATTCCGGGTTTGTATTTGCATTGCTTGGCCGCTTGAATGGCGGCTTCGTCCAGCGAGGGTGTGCCCGACGATTTTTGAACTCTTGCGTCTTTCACATCCCCGTTTCTGTCGACGAGCGCCTTTACCCAGACATTTCCTTCGAGGCCCGCTTGTCGGGCCAAAGCAGGGTAATCGGGTTCCACGCTCTTAATCATCTCGGGTGGTACCTCTACTGCCACGAATTCGCCGGAAGGGGGGAGGGAGTCGACAGAAGGGGACTTCATGGTCACGCCTGATTCGTTCGGTGGATAAAGGCCACAGCCGAGGAGTGAGACGATGAGGAGTGCAGAAAAGGTTAATCTGAACATCGTGCTAACCCTCTTTCAATCGTTACCGCGTTACTGACGAATAGACGTCTGACGAGGACAGAATGGTAGATGTAATTCAAGAAGTCAAGGGGCCTGTATGGTTTGTGGGCGGCAGACATCCTGTGTGCCCCTTTTCTAGAGCGGGCACACGAATACCCGTCGGCGGACGGGGACGGCCGCCGACCACGAAACCCACCCACCCGGAACTCCCCCACCCCTCCCGCTGTTCTAGTCATCAAATAATCCCTTGTCGAGCAAGAGATTATGGAGTATATTGGCTTATTGTGAGGTTGTGCGTCAGGTCACGCCGCCCGTTGGGCGGGCTAAGACCTAACGCAACGAAGGAATAGAGTTGGTCGCGACCACACCCTTGGATTCCCGCTTTCGCGGGAATGACAGTGTGGGTCGCTCATGAGATTGATTACCGGCTCTGGGCGGGGGCAAAAGGCCCCCTGTTCAGAAATTGAACTGATAGGCCGATATATCTAACTAACAGGAGTTGAGTTGTTTAGCAATTGGATTGTAGCTATGGGTTCCCCCAGCGGGGGAAGCGGCGGGGGGATGAGCGGCGCGTTTACGCTCATCTGGTTTGGACTGATTTTTGTAGTCATGTATCTGCTGTTGATCCGCCCACAGCAGAAGAAAGCGAAGGAACATCAACGGCTCATAAAGGAGCTGAAGAAAGGCGACAAAGTCGTCACCAGCGGCGGCATGTTCGGGACCATCTTTGCCATCGACGAAGATCGCGGGCGGGTGGTGCTGAAAATCAGCGAAGACGTCAAGATGGAGTTCTTGAAGTCATCGATAGCCGCCAAAGTGGAGAATTGAATTAGGAGTTACCGTGGCTGAGCGACCGATCGTCATATATGGCGACCCGGTGTTGCGGGAAGTATCCAAGCCGGTTGACAGTGTCAACCAGCAGGTAAAAGATTTGGTGTCGGATATGACCGACACACTGCGCAAGGCGCGCGGTCTGGGATTAGCTGCGGTCCAGATCAGCGTGCTCAAGCGCGTGTTTCTCGTTGATCTGTCGGTGCTTGACGCCCGAGAGACCCTCCGCGTATTCATCAACCCGGAAATCATCAGCGCCACCGGCGAAATCGAGCTGGAAGAAGGGTGCCTGTCGTTTCCGGACTTGTATCAGATGATCGTTCGCCCGGCGAAAGTAACGGTTCGTGCCCTTGGAGTTGACGGCCAACCGTTCGAAATGACCGCCGAGGGCATGTCCGCTCGCGCGATTCTGCACGAGTACGATCATCTGGAGGGAAAACTCTTTATCGACTACCTGTCACCGCTGACCCGTCAACTGTTAAAAGGCCGTCTCAAGAAGCTGGCCGCCTGCTAAGTTTTCGGATACCCGCATTTCTCAGCTGACGCCCGCGACGAGGTTTGTCGCCGCCACGGTTAGTACATCGATGAAAATTGTTTTCATGGGGACGCCGGAATTTGCCCGGCGGATCCTGGCGCATTTGTGCGATAGCGGCCGGCATGCCCTGCTGGCGGTTGTCACCGGCCCTGAAAAACAGGCCGGACGGGGGCGCAGACTGCTCAGGAC
>JBGOTX010000150.1:0-5478 GCA_041476705.1 Candidatus Zixiibacteriota bacterium | reverse complement strand
CTATTAGTGCGCCCAATAGGAGAAGCATAACGAGAACTTTGAACCAGGAGCTCTTCACAAAGAACGCCGCCAACACTAGCAGCGCTAGGCCGCCGATAATGATCTCATCGATCATAGCGATCTCCTTCTACTTGGGACATTTGCAATCGTCCACCGCAATACCCTTCTCTTCGAGTTGTGCTCTCTGCAGCCCCGCATTGATATCATCAATACTATCTTCATCCCAGTCGAATTTGGAATTTGTCTTGAGGCGTCGAGCCCGATCGTTTAGATTGTCTACAAAGTCGTAGTAGATCCCACCTGTGCGAACTCCCCAATAGCCAAACAGGCCGCCAGCCTTGTAGCTTGCATAACCGGCAATATAATTCCCAAAGCGATCTGCCGTCAGTAGGCTTGTACCAACCACAAAGGTATCGAGCTCCTGTCGGTATTTGAGGTCATATTTGCCCCTTCCTCGGTGATTGAAAAACGCCTGGAGCAAATTTTGCTGCCCTGCCTCGCGGAGCAACTTGGCGGTTTCACTGCACAAAATCGTTTTGAGTCCCCATGGGTCAGTGAATCGAAGTGGATTGCCAAAAGTGTAGGAGTAGGTGTTTATGCTACCCGCCAACCCTATCGGGTCCGCCTCCCAGTACCGTCCCCAGCTCGGGTGATAGTGCCGGTGCCAGTTGTAATACAGATTCACCTCGTCATCTGCCCACTGCCCCGGATATCTCAGATTGTTGGTAACCGAAACCATTTGGTATCTCATCAAGCCGAACGGGTAATACCGGCCCTTCCATTTAGTCATCGTTGCAGATTATGTCATAGGCACCGGTCAAGTAACCACAAACGTCAAGGAATGCGGTATTTCTCTTCGAGAATGTCTATCCGCCTCGGTATCGTCACTCCTTCTGTCGATTTCGATATTTCCTGATGTTCAGTACACCCAAGACTACTGATGCGCCAAAGCATGCTAGCGACAAACTAAGGTAGATATTCCCCCACAGACGGAACTGACCTTTCAAAGTGGGGTCCGTATAGTAATCGTCAGGAACATCGGCAGCAAACAGCCTTCCGCCCGCCACTTGGAGAAGGAATACGCCGACCAATAAGAATATGACAACTGCACTCCAGCGCCAGAACATATATCCTCCCGTTCTAAAACTTAAGCAGCCAAGGACTGGGTAGCTGCGGAAGCGGAACCTTGCGGCACTTGTTTAATACATCGCTAACAAAGCTAACGCACGTCTTCCTAAGCGACCACATCCCAAGGTACTTTCCGATTTCCAGTTCCCTATTTACACAATCTTCATCAACATACTTCTGCTCAACGCACGTTGATCTTGGCAAGTCGGAGGAATGATCAGTGATCTTCGTCTTTATGCCACAAGGAAACTTGGGCAGTGGGCCTTCATCAAATGGACCCATCCCCGCCACCTTGGAGTCTGTCTTAATGAATTCATGCTTGAGACGAAATAGCCACGCTAAGAAGTCTGTCGGTTGGCCGACTTCAATGTTGCGCTCGCACCAGTAGACCTTTAGACCTTTAGGATCAGTCCACCGAAGCGGATTCAGGATCGCGTAAGGATACACGTTTGGCCACACGCGATCTCTTACAGGGTCCGCCTCCCAGTACCGCCCCCAACTCGGGTGGTAGTGCCGGTGCCAGTTGTAATACAGATTCACTTCGTCGTCGGCCCACTGCCCCGGATATCTCAAATTGTTTGTCACCGAAACCATTTGGTATCTCATCAAGCCAAAGGGGTAGTACTGTCCTTTCCACGTCAGTGTCTTGCTTCCGTTCGTCATGGCCACCGGCGCACCAAGGTGGTCTGTGATGTAGTACTGTTTTCCCTCACTGGTACTGCTTATACGTGCTATCGGCACGCCGTTGAGATAAATGTAGTCCCGCATATACGACCCCGGCTCGGGGTCAGGGCTTCGGCACCAGGACGAAATTGATATTCTCGATCGAACTGCCGGTCGTCGACGGTTTCACCTCAAACTCGATTGATTTAGGCTCCGAGGCATATCCGAATCGCTCCAGTTGCTCGCTATCGAGATACGCCCGGTAATTGCCGGGAATCAAACCCAGATAATAAAACTGGCCGTTTGAGAACGTCACGATATCCGTGACTATATCCTTGCTGATATTGACGAGATGCAGGGACATGCCGCCCACGCCGGTCAGTCCGGCCGCAGACTGATGCTCCACCACTCCGCTGACATCAGCCGCCATCACCACCGGCACATCGATAACCGTGACGACATTGGGATTGACTGACACTTTGAAATTCTCGTAGGTCGGCTTGAGCAGGGGATTGTCAAGCGTGGTGGCGTCGACCTGAAGCATGTAGGTGTCATACGGCCTCAGGCCGTCATAATAGAACATTCGACCCCGGCCGATCGGACGTCCGCCGATACCGCTGATACGGGCCTTGAGGCCGGGCAGAACTTCTTCGTTCTTACCCGGGAGGCCGTTATTGTCGGTGTCGATAAACGGCCGCACCACCGCGGAACCGTAGCCGATGCCGTTGCGACGGTCAAACCGGAGCGCGCTGGCGGAGCGGTCATAGCGGATCGAACCGCGCTGAATCTGGCTCATCGAAACGTTTCCGTCGGCATACTGCGCCCGCGAAGAGAAACTGGCCTGCTTGACGAAGAAATTGACATTCAGCATGAACATGCTACTCTTGTTCAACGGGCTTCGCTCATAGGACAGATTGATCTGGCCGGTCTTGAATAGCCGCCGGGTGACATACACGCCAAAGCGGGAGATGGCATTCTGGACGTGATCGTAGTCGACTCTGAATTGCGGCCTCAGCCAGCGAATATGATCGGTCGACAGCAACAACTGGCTGGTCATCGTTCGCTGACTGCGCGATGGGTACTGGGCGACTTTGTACCTTCCGACATAGTTAAGATACAGTCGCCACGCCGAGGCGCTGAAACCGTAGTTCATGCTGGTCGAGCCGAACGTCCGATATTGATCCCGGGCGAAATAATAACGCAGACCAAGATACCGTTGGCCGATGTGAATCGGCGCCGACAGAGAGATGGACGCATTATACTGCTGCTCGATCGGGTTGCGCAGTCGGTTCTCATAGTATTTGGTAAACGACATATTGGCGCTGACCGATGACGGCATCGTGTAGTTGAAGCCGATCAGGGCCTGATAACTCGGCGCCACGGAAGCATTGGCGATCATGCTGCCGGTGATAAGGTAAGTGGCTTCGCCGGCCGCCAGCGGCTTTTCCCGGCTCTTCATGCTTGAAGTGCTGTCCGTTGAAAGAGGCAGGTCAAACCCGGCGCCCATGGTCAAGCGACTGGTGATGCCGTAATAGGCGTTGGCCTGCGTGTACCACCTGTTGACGGCCGCGACCGCGTCGCGACCGCCGGCCAGAGAGTATTCCGCCTGTTTGCGGGGAATCAGCGTGTACGGCACCCGCATATGTCTCTCTTCGGTGCGAATCTCGCCGTTGGGACCGTACATCTTCAGTTGCAGATCCGACGAACCATACTGAATGTCGACATTGAAATGATAATCGCCGGCTTGGTCCGCCTCGGCGAAATCGAGCAGTTTGCCGTCGGCATACAGCTCCACTTCCCATCCCGGCTCGAGTTTGCCGGACAGGTTGATGGTCTGAAAGTACGAGCGTTGAATCTGCGGCCGATTGGTCACCAGAACGCCGTCGAGCGATCGGGAAAGAAACCCGCCGGAGTTGATTGATCCAACCTCCGCCTGCGCCACATAGGGGTTCGGTTTGAACGCATAGTGCCATTTGTACGTGAGCTGATCCGCCTGAAATCCGGTGACCGTGTTTCCGGCGCCGGCAACACTGAGATCACCGCCCAGGAACATTGATCCGAGCGCCAGATCGGCGTACTGTTCGCCGCCCAGCGGATTTGCGGAGAGTGTCCAGTCGACTACGCCGCCCGAAAACCATTCATGCTTGCGGGGCATGATCTTGACATTCTTGAGCGCGGCCTCTGTTTGCTGGAGTTTGTCTCGCGCCCGTTTGCGTTTCAGCCGCTGATAGGCCGGGAAATCCTCATTGAGCGGCAAAAGAACCCGCAACATCGAGAAGTCGAACGTCATGTCAAGCCCGAACAGACGCTTGAACAGGTCTACGCGAAGATACAGCTCCGCACCTTCGTACTGAAACTCTCCGGGAGCCAGCGGAAATTCGACGCTATTCACCACTGCCCGTGATTCTTTAGGACGTAATTCGTACCGCTGATTCTTAGTGACAAAAAAACCTTCGATGCGGGTCCGATCCGGGTCGGTCCCGACATTCACGTCGAGCAGACGGAATACTTCGGTGACGGGGAGGTAGACGGTGGAGCCGTCGTAATGAACGAAGATGTCCTTAGTGGTCAATCTCGGAACTTCAAAACTGACGGTAATTTCTTCCAAAGCGGTGCCGGCGAGCGCGCATGCGGGCAGTATGACTGCCATCAGCGCTCCCACCAGCGGCCGGGTCGTATGATTGACTCTTCTGGGCATCCTGCCTCATCCGATCCAATGAACGATGACGCGTGTCGGACTATTCTTCCGGCTATTCCACCTCTACTGTTGAATAAACCTTATTGCCGGGAATGATGTCCTCCGGGGCAATATCGGTGCGGCCATCGGTCGTGACCGACACTTCCACCGCGCATCGACCGTTCGTTCCCTTGAGCGGCAGTTCGAGCCGGCGCTTGAGCTGGCGGTACACCGCCAGATCGGTCTGCGCCCGCGAGATTTCCTTCTTGGCGCTGTCCAGGAGACGACAGGTCAGCACGCCCACATACGAGACATTGCCGCGATTCTCCAGATCCATCGTGACCACCACGTTGGAATCGGTCTTGATGGCGGTCGAGCCGGTGACGGCGACCTCCGAGGTCAGCTTGCCGGTCCGGTATTTGAGCATGATCGCGGTCTGCATGATCATGTTCAGCTTGGTGGTGATAGCTTTTTCGTCGGTCGGCGTGGCAATCTTTTGATCGCCTTCCTTGGACCGAACTACCACGCGGGCCCAGTATTCACCGGCGGGCAGACCCTTGGGCGGGTTGACCACGAACCGCACGACCTGCGTGCCGTTCGGCGGGATCACCATCTGACGCGGAAACGCTTTGATCCACTCGACCGCCGACCGCGGGTCGGTGATGTTGGTATCCTGGAGCGTCACGCGCACGTTGCCGATGCTGTCCGACTCCGGCAGGCCGTAGGCAAACGCGATCGTCACTTCCTGCGGCGTAGCGCCGGGATTATTGACATCCAGACGCGCCGTTCGATTCTTGTCGGACAGGAGCACCACGGTCGGTGCGATCAGGACGCCGGCCATCACCTGGCCGGCAAAGGCCGACAAGAGAGCGAGAAGAATGAGAAAACCCCACCGCGAGTTCTTCTCGCTCGCATGTGGGGTTGTCATAATCTTGGTCATCGTAAATCTTCCTATGTTATGTCTCTATCAAAGGTGTCGCTATACTTCCATGCCCCACCTCGTAGCCGGG
>JBGOTX010000149.1:0-5483 GCA_041476705.1 Candidatus Zixiibacteriota bacterium | reverse complement strand
GTCACGAGCTTTGAATCGCGCGCGCCGAGGGCGCGTAGTTTTTCTTCGTCTGCCTCGGGAGCCAAAAGGGCCGCGATAACCAGCGGCCCGAAGAAATCACCTTTGCCCGATTCGTCGATACCGACAATATTCACGATGCGGCTCAGTTGGCCCGTTCCAGGTACTGGCCGGTGCGCGTGTCGACTTTGAGCTTGTCGCCGTTCTTCACGAACAGAGGAACTTTGACTTCCAGCCCGGTCTGCAGTTTGGCCGGTTTGGTCACGTTGCTGACCGTGTCACCCCGAATGGCCGGCTCGGTTTCCACTACCACGAGCACGACCGAGGCGGGCAGGTCGATCGTGACCGCTTCATTGTCCAGGAACATGATGATGTACTCTGAATTTTCCAGCAGATAATACTTGGTGTCCTCGATACTCGCGCCGGGGATATGAACCTGGTCGAACGTCTTGATGTCCATAAAGACAAACTCGCCGGTGGACTCATACAAGTATTGCATCGTGCGGCGTTCAAGATCGGGGGGGCGGAAAGAGTCATTTGATGAAAAGACCTTTTCGATAACCGAGCCGGTCTTGATATGCTTGAGCTTGGTGCGGATATTGGCCCGTCCGCGCCCCATCTTGAAATGATTGAACTCGACCACATAGTACGGCTGGTCATCCACCATAATCGCCAGACCACGCCGAAAATCAGAAACAGTATACATCACACCTCCGGAGATTTCGGGGGCAAATATAACAGGAACCGCCCAATCCCCAAGCGGAAAATTGAAGTTAATGGACTGCGACCGGCGCCATATTGCGGCCGGTTTGAACTTTCAGGCAGGGTAGCGTGATCGTGGCCGTAGTTCCCTGACCGGGTCGGGAATCGAGCGTGAGATGACCCTGGTGAAGGTCGATAATCCGAGCGGCGAGCGGCAGACCCAAGCCCGTTCCGCTGGGTCGCGAGGAGTAAAAGGGGGTGAATACGTGTTCAAGCTTGTTGCCGGGGATACCACAGCCGTGATCGACGACGACAATGGTGACATCGCTTCGTTCGCACCGGGTTTCAATGTCAATATTTCCCTTCCGGTCCGGGTAGGCCAGAGCGGCGTTTTCGATCAGATTTCCCAGCGCCTGCTTGAATAACAGCGCGTCGACCAGCGCCTGGGCATGTGAGTCACAATGAGTGGTGCAGGTTATCGCGTCGAAATCATCCCGTACCCGAAACGATTCTACGATGTCCGCTACCAACGAATCAATCTCCACCGGCGTCGGTGAAAAATCAAACGGACGGGCGAACGAGAGAAATCTTCGAATCAATAGTTCGGCCTGATGCGTTTCCTCCAGCAACGACTCGATCTGCTCGGTCGGCTGGGTCGTCGATTCGAGCCGCTTACGTACCAGCGTGCCGTACCCCGAAATGGCTCCCATCGAGTTGCGCAGTTGATGGGCCAGTCCGCCGGCCATTTCCCCAAGCGCGACCAGCCGATTCTTGTTCTCAAGCTCGGTGCGGAGCGTCGTGACTTCGGTCAGGTCAAACAGAAGAATCCACAGTCCCACCCGGCGATTCTCGTGATCGCACACGAACGACATGGTAACGCCGACCTGACCATTCGGCCACTGCTCTTCAGCATACGGCGGAATAACCCCCGACTCAAAGACCTGATCCAGCACCCGTTTCAGCGAATGAGTTTTCACCAGCAACTGCTGGTATCCGGTACCGATTGTGTCCGTGACGACCAGACCAAGCATTCCAGCGGCTGTATCGTTGATGGCCAGCAGGACGCCGCTCATGTCGAGCGTCAACACCCCCGAATCGGTTGATTTGAGCACATATTCATTGAATTGCTGGAGGGTATCGGCTTTGGCGCTGATGACGGCGTTCAATCGCAGGAGCTCTTCGTGATTTCTGTGCAATTCATCAATCGCTCGCTGATAATCAGCCACGACCGCATCCGCTTCGTGCGGCGCACCGTCGATTGCCCGCCCGGCCCTTTGGGCCTGCTCGCGGAGCCGTCGAAACGGCGCAAAGATGAACCGCGACAGGAACAGATACATTCCGCCGAGGATCACCAGCGAAACCAGACTGATGATGAGAATCAGGCGGCTGGAATCATCAAGAAAAGCCATTTCGGGAAGATCCATGGATACCACGACCATCGGGTACCCGGCTCGTTCCGGCGCCGACGATACCATGAAATACTGATCCCTGGCTCCACGCGTAATCTCGCCAAACTCCGAACTGAGCAGTTTGTCCGCCAATTCCGGTACCTGCTCCTGCGGAAGACTCGCGACCACCGCGGCGATCCACCGACGTTTGGCGGTCGGTGAATCATCCGACGGTCGGCTCGAAACAAACAACAATCCGCTCAAGTGGTATTGCGAGGAAAGCTCGGCTCGCACCGAATCAGGCACCGGGCTGGGGGAATAATGGGCCACCGCCCTATTGACAGCCAGGGTGGCGCTGTTAAAGTTCGCATACCATTTGTCGTGGAGCCGAACCCGGGCCTTGTGAATAACCATGTTGGAGATGAACGTCAGAAACAAAAGAATAAAAATAATGAGCAAAAGTCCCACGTGGACTTCCGATTCGAATCGGTACCGGGGTTTTTGATGCGTGTCGGCCTGGGTCATGCCGCGCCCTGTGAAATCCGGCCTCAGCGAGGCGTAAGGAAATGGTTTATGTAGAAAGCGATAATGCGGTCGCCATAAATCATGGCCACCACCGCCGCAATCGAGAGGAAGGGACCGAACGGCACCACCCGCTCTTTGCGAAGCGCTTTGGAAAAGATCATGATAACGAGCGACACCACAAGTCCGATAACCGCCGATGACATGAAAATCAGCAGTACTTTCTGCCACCCCAGAAATGAACCGAGCATGGCGGCCATCTTGATATCCCCCCCGCCCATCGATTCCTTCTTGAACAGAAAATCCCCGGCCAGGGCGATTAGATACAGGGCTACTCCGCCGACGAGCAAGCCCACAAGCGCCGGCAGTATGCCGAGCCCGCCCGGCAACAGCGACACGGCCAGACCCGCCGCCATACCCGGCAGGGTGATAACATCGGGGATGATTTGAAAATCAAGATCGATGAAGAAGATCACCAACAGCGCCGAGGCCAGCGCCGAGAAAACCACAAACGACAGCGTTAGCTCAAACTGCCAGAAGAAATACAGGTACAAAACGGCGTTGAGCGCTTCGACCGCCGGATACCTCCACGAGATCGGCTTCCGGCATGACGCGCACTTGCCGCGCAACCAGATGAAGCTGAGCAACGGGATATTGTGATACCAGGATATCCGGGCGCCGCAAGTCGGACAAGCCGAACGGTCGAACACGACTCCCTTATGACGCGGAATCCTGTAAATCAGCACATTGAGAAATGAGCCGAATATTAGTCCGAGCCATGCGATCAGAATGTACAGCGGCCAGGTCATGCCCGTAATATCGGCAGATTTTCGATTATTTCAATTCGCCCAAACGGGCCATTACGAGGGCGGTCACGACCGGTCCGGCGGTCTCAGTCCGGAGTATCCGGGGACCCAGCGAGACGGCCACAAAACCGGCTCTTTCTATATGCTCGATCTCAGCATCCGAGAAGCCGGATTCCGGCCCCACCAATAAACTTACCCGGGACAGATGCTGATCTAAAGGAATGGTATCGAGCGCCTTGGCGGATTCTATCGGCAGAAAGACCAGATTCATGTCCTCGCGGTCCGTTTCATCGAGGAATTGGCGAAGAGTCAAGGGCGTGGCAATTTCAGGACGGTATGACCGTCGACATTGCTTCATGGCCGCCAGCGCCACTTTTTCCAGACGGGTTCGGCGCGCCGCCGCCTTTGAGGGCTCGGAAAGCTTCACTTTCGATTTCTCCGAAATGATCGGCACGAACCGTTTTACTCCGAGTTCGGTTCCCTTTTCGACCACCGTGTCAAACTTCTCCCCGGCCGACAGCCCCGCCGCGAGAGTCAGACGAACCGATGGTTCCCCGAAATTGCGGATATCGGCGTGCGCCTTGATTTCGACGCGATTCTTGGACGCCTTGGTAATTTCGCCTCGCACCGCCATCCCGCATCCATCGACGACCATAACCCGTTCCCCCTCGTGGAGGCGCATAACCGATACGGCGTGATGCCCCTCAGATATCGGCAGGGCGATCATATCTCCAACCCGGTTTTCCGGCGGCGCATAAAAAATCGGCAGAGGCATGGATCAACTCCGTCGAATGGTATAGGTCAGCCACTTGTTGTCACGGAGAATCGAGAGATCGCGCTGGCCGAGCGCAACTAGAGCGGTGGTCATATCCTCTTCATCGTCGTCCAGCAAACCGGACAGTACAAGCAGGCCATCCGGGGCCGTCAGTTGAATCAGACGCGGCAGTATGGGCAGGATGGTGCTCTTGATAATGTTGGCGCACACAAAGTCATACGGCGTATCGCCGGCACATTTCTCTATCGATCCGAAGAGAACCTCGTGGGGGGTGCGCACGCCGTTCAATACGAAATTCTCTTTGCAGTTGTCGATCGCCACCAGGTCATAATCGATCGCTTTGATAAACGCCGCGCCCATCTTATCGGCGAGGATCGAGAGGATGCCCGAACCAACTCCCAGATCCAGAAACCGCATCCCCGGCCGAAATTGTTGCCGGATAATTTGTAAACAGCTCCGGGTCGTTTCGTGCGTGCCAGTGCCAAAAGCCATTTTGGGCTCGATCACCAGCTCGTATTTCGCGCTCGGATCGGAGGCATGCCAGGTTGCTCGCACCAGAAGGTCGTCGGTGATCCAGATCGGCTGAATCGAGGCCTTGTACTGCTCGACCCATTCCACATTCTGGACGATCTTTTCCTGCAGTGTGGGAACGTCGCCGCCGGGCAATATGATGGCGAGATAATCGGTCAAGGCGCGGCGGAAATCCTTCTGATCGTTGGTCGGCACATAGAACGTGACGACGATCACCTCCGACTGCTCCTCGTCTTCCAGCACCATACCATTGACGATATTTTCAACGATGAAATTGCAGGCGGCATCGCACTGGTCGCGCGGCACCGCCACTTTGACTTCGATATAACTATCGGGGGCCTGCGACGACATGGTCATACTCCCAGTGTCTCGCGCAGTTTGTCAAAAAACGATTTGTCCCCTTTGGGCGACGCGAATGACTCCGACTGCGACAGCTTTTCGAGCGCCTTTTTGTCCTCACCGGATAGTTTCGTCGGAACCCAGACCGTCACAACCACGAGCTGGTCACCTTTCCCCTGCTGGTGAAGATGCGGGATTCCCTTGCCGCGAATACGCAGGACTTTGCTCGATTGCGTGCCCGAGGGGATTTTCAACGAGACTTCTCCGCTCAACGTAGGAACCGTCACTTCGCCGCCGAGCGCGGCCAGCGGGAATGGCACCGGCACTTCAAGCACGATATTGTCGCCGTTGCGACGGAACAGGGGGTGATCGTCTTCGTCGAACACCGCCACCAGATCGCCTGCCTCGCCGTTGCGCGGCGCG
>JBGOTX010000148.1:0-5492 GCA_041476705.1 Candidatus Zixiibacteriota bacterium | reverse complement strand
TCGGCCTGGATCACTTCCAGAGTGAACGATGCCGTAACGGTTGGAGTGCATGTCGGCACCAACAAACTGCTGGTTATGACCGAAACCTGGTTCGATGCCTGGCAGGTGACGGTCGATGGTCAGCCCGCCAAATTGCTTCGGGCGTATGGCGCTCTTCGGGCGGTGGCGATTCCGGCCGGCGCCAAAGAGGTCCGGCTTGAGTATCATTCGACCCGCTATGCCACCGGCAAAATGCTCACCGGGTTGACCTCGCTCTACTTGTTATGTATTTTCGGATTCTATTTTGTCACCGATTTGAGAAAACGCACACAACAAGCAGAGAACGCCGCATGAACCGATCCCAACGCGCCCTTATCATTTTTCCGACGTACAACGAAAGAGACAATATTGAAAAAATCGTGCACGCGGTCCTGCCGCTTGACCCGCGCATCAATGTCCTGATCGTCGATGACAACTCGCCCGACGGCACCGGCGATATCGCCGACCGGCTGGCCTCGAAAGAAGCCAAGGTCAGCGTGTTGCATCGGGAAAAGAAGGAAGGGCTGGGGAAAGCGTATATCGCCGGGTTCAGGTGGGCGATCGAACAAGGGTTCGATTTTATCTTCGAAATGGACGCCGATTTTTCCCACGGTCCCGAATACCTCAGAGACTTTCTGATCGAGATCCAGAATACCGATCTGGTGATCGGTTCTCGGTATATCACCGGAGTGAATGTTATCAACTGGCCGATGTCGCGTCTGTTGTTGTCGTATTTCGCCAACGTGTACACGCGCCTGATCACCGGCTTGCCGCTCCGCGACGCCACCGGCGGTTTCAAGTGTTTCCGGCGGGAAGTGCTCGAAGGAATCAATTTGAAAGCGGTGAAATCATCCGGGTATTCGTTCCAGATTGAAATGTCGATGCGGGCCTGGAAGAAGGGGTACCGGATCAAGGAAATTCCGATCGTGTTCTACGAGCGGCGCGCCGGATCATCGAAAATGTCCAAGAAAATTATGCGCGAGGCGATCTGGATGGTTTGGAGTCTCCGCCTCAGGTCAATCCTCGGCCGGTTGAAATAGCGCCGCAACGTGTCGTCCGATTCCGTTACAGTCTCGATCATCATTGTCACTTACAATTCGTGCGTCACGATTCTCGACTGCCTGAACGCTATCCCGGCGGCGTGCGGTGAAACTTCGCGCGAGTTGATCGTTATCGACAATCGCTCCACCGATGGCACGTTGGACTTGATTCGCGAGCAGGCGATAGAATTCCGCATTATCGAGCAGACGCGCAATATCGGATTTGGCCGTGCCTGCAATGCCGGCGCCCTGGCGGCGGTCGGGGAGTATCTGCTCTTCTTGAACCCCGATGCCATGCTCGATGCCGGCGTGGTTCCAAGACTGTTGAATGCGTATGTTGGTCACCCCAAGACGGCGTTTGCCGTGCCCCGACTCAGATTTCCGGATGGGCGGTTCCATCCGAGCTGTCGGCAACTGCCGACGATCGGGAACATGGTGTTTTCACGCGGTTCGAGCGTCATGAAGTTTGTGAACCGAATCACCGGAAATACCTCCACCCGGTACACCCTGCCGGATTATTCCGACACAACCCCGGCTCCGGCCGTGGCCGGTACGGTGGCGATGATTCCGCGCGCGCTGTTTGGGCAGGTTGGCGGGTTCGATCCGCGCTTCTTTCTCTACATGGAGGATACCGATCTGTGCGCCCGGCTCGGTCAGAGCGGGTATCAACACTTGTTCGTGCCCCACGCCGGAGCGGTACACCGGTGGGGGCGGGGTAGCGCCGCCGGAAAGCTGACCCGCATTTCGCGGCACCACATCTCGGTCTGGAAGTATTTTCTCAAACATTACCCGAACGGTTTTTCAGTGATTCTTCTGCCTCTTATCCTGCTGGTCAACGGTTTGTTCGCGGCCCTGCTTCCGGATCGCCGCGAGGAGATGTAGGCCATGTCTGCTGAGACAATCATTCCTTTGGGCGTCAGTTTGATCCTGTCGCTGGCGCTCTTGCCGCTCGCGATCCGGCTGGGACATCGATTTGATCTTCTTGATCATCCCGGTCGCCACAAGCGCCACGAACATCCGGTGCCGCATGTGGGCGGAACGGTGTTATTCGTGACTTTCTGGAGCGCGGTGCTTCTGCCGTCGTGGATCGGCGGTCTGCCATCGATTGAACCGGCTCAGGCAGTTCCGTGGATGTTCGCCGGCGCGCTGTTGATCTATCTCGTCGGACTGGTGGATGATATCAGGCCGTTGTCGGCGGCGGTCAAACTCCTCGTGCAGGCCGTCGCGGGGATTCTGCTGTATCTGGGCGGACTCAAGATTGATCCAGTGTCGATTCCGTTCATGGGACAAATTGTCGTGTCGCAATGGTCGGCATTGATCACCGTGCTCTGGGTGATTGGCCTCACCAACGCGATCAATTTGATTGATGGCCTTGATGGTCTGGCCGGCGGGGTCTCGTTGATCGCCGCGTTGGTCATGGCGGCGCTGGGAGTGATCTATCAGGTGGATTCGGTGATCACGGTCGCCGTGACGCTGGTGGGATTTCTGGCGGTGTTTTTGTATTATAACCGGTTTCCCGCGAGGATTTTCTTGGGCGATTCGGGTTCGCTCCAGTTGGGATTTTACTTTGCTCTTATATCATTGCTGGTACCGTTTAAGTCGTATACCGCGGCGGCATTATACCTGCCTCTGCTGGCTCTCGGCGTGCCCATACTTGAGACGGCCATTTCCATTGTTAGACGAATCGTGAAAGGGAAGGGTGTGATGACCGCCGACCGTCGCCACCTGTTTCACTATCTGACGCTGGCTGGATTGTCGCCTCGGAAGGTGGTGTTCCTGTTCTATTTACTGTCGCTGGTGTTCGGCCTGTCGACGCTGGCTATGTTTTTGTGGGATCGGGTGTTAGTGTCGATCATTCTGGGGCTTTTTATGGTTGTTATTTTCGCCGCGTTTCTTATCTTTACAGCCAATCTGCCGCGGCTGAGAAAGGAAAGCCCCAGGCGGGACCGGTGAGGTCTGCCTGCACGGGCACTCGAATTGTATGAGTGATGGTTCGTACCTGGAGTTTGAACGCCCCATTGCCGAGTTGGAGAAGAAAATCTCCGACATGAAGGATTTCAGTTCCAACAATGTTGAACTGTCTTCTGAAATCGCCTCACTTCAGCAGAAACTCGAACGGTTGCGTGAGGAAATCTATTCCAATCTCGATCGGTGGCAACAGGTCCAGATTTCCCGTCACCCGCGACGTCCGTACACCTACGATTTTATCAATCTCATGACGACTGAGTTCGTCGAACTACACGGTGACCGGGGATTTGCCGATGACAAGGCGATGGTCGGCGGGTTCGCGCGGCTGGATGGCGAACCGGTCATGATCATCGGCCAGCAAAAGGGGCGCGATACCAAACAGAAGTTGTATCGCAATTTCGGCATGGCGCATCCGGAAGGGTACCGCAAGGCGAGGCGGCTTTTTTATCTGGCGCAGAAATTCAATGTCCCGGTGGTGGTGCTGGTCGATACCCCCGGAGCGTTTCCCGGGATTGGAGCGGAAGAGCGGGGACAGGCCGAGGCGATTGCCAGGAATATTCAGGAGATGTTTCGTCTGCGGGTGCCGATTGTCGTGGTGATTATCGGCGAAGGGGCTTCCGGCGGCGCGCTCGGTATCGGTATCGGTGACCGGGTGCTCATGCTGGAGCATGCCTGGTACTCGGTGATTTCGCCGGAAGGGTGCGCGGCGATTCTGTGGCGCGATGCCGCCAAAGCGCCCGAGGCGGCCGAGGCGCTCAAGCCGACTTCCGAAGATCTGGTCAAGCTGGGCATTGCGGATAAAATCGTGCCCGAACCGGCGGCCGGAGCGCACAACGACCATGCCGGCGCGGCCGCTTTGTTGAAAGAGGAAATCATTCGGACCCTGACCGAACTCAAGGCCCTGCCGGTCGACCAATTGCTCGCGCAACGGCTTGAGAAGTACCGCAAAATCGGCCAATATCTGGAAATTTGATCGAGGAACATATGCCGCTGTCTGAAAAGCTGTTGAAAATTCTCGTCTGTCCCAAGTGCCGGGAACCGCTCGAATACCAGGCCGGTGAAAACCGGTTGATCTGTGCCGCATGTGGTGTGGCGTACCCCGTTACCGACGATGTGCCGGTTCTCCTGATAGAAGAGGCAATCCGCCTCAAGTAAAGGTTGTGAGCATGAAGTTGTCAAAATTCTGCGATGAAAGTCTGGTGCTGTTTGATTTGAAAGCGCGCTCGAAGCGCGAAGTCATCGGTGAGCTAGTCGAGCTGGCGGCGCGCTCAAATATGATCAAGGACCGCGATGAACTGCTGGAAGACATTCTGGCCCGTGAAGAGCTGGTGACCACCGGGGTCGGGTATGGGGTCGCCTTTCCGCACGCCAAGACCGGCGCCGCCAAGGGGATTGTGATTGCCTTCGGTCGCAGTGAAAAGGGGATCGAGTTCGACGCCATGGATCATCAGCCGGTCCACCTCTTTTTTCTCATTGCGGCCCCCGAAGATGCGGTCGGCGCACACTTGAACGTAATGTCGAGTTTGTCTTTTATGATGCGGTCCGAGGATAATCGGTCCAAATTGAAAAAAGCGGGGTCTCCGGGTGACGTGCTGGCCTTGATGGACAGTCTCACCTGATCACCTTGCGCGGCAAGGAGTGTCGCTCGCATGACATGGATTTCCAGCGTCTTCGCCCGGTACTGGCGCAATGTTCATCTGGCCGTGGTCGCGGCCCTGTCGGTGATGTTGATCCTCCGCGTGGCTGATCTGAACGGAATGACCAGCCAGGCCATCATCGGTTCGATCTATTACCCCTTTTTCAAGATTCGCGCCGCCGCGACCGATTTTGTGGCCGTGCGCCACGATAACGAGCGGCTCAAGAGCGCTTTGGTTGAATCATCGCTCAAGCTGTCCGGGCTGGATGAGTTTCGCCGCGAAAATGTGCGACTGCGGGAAATCCTGCAGTTCCAGCCGCCCCCCGGGTACTCGCTTACGCCGGCGCGGGTGATTGCCGTCGAGGGGACAAAGCTACCGGTGGGAGCCGCGATCAATCGTGGCTCGGCCGACGGCGTCAAGTTCAACCAGCCAATTATCAACCAATATGGGCTGATCGGACGGGTAGATAAGGTGGAAACGCATACGGCCACGATCCAATTGCTGAGCGACCCCACCAACCGCGTGGCCGTGCGTCTGTCGCAGAGCCGGGAAATGGGGATCATCAGGTATGACCCCGCGCGCGGATTCCTGTTAGACAATTTTCCCACCGCCGGAAGCATTGCCGAAGGCGACACGGTCGTATCCTCCGGGCTGGGGGGCAGATATCCGGCCGGGTTGATGGTCGGCCGCGTGGTGACGATTGAGCGACCCGTGGACATTCCATCTTGCCGGGTCATGATCGAACCGATGGTAAACTTCAATTCGCTCGAAGAAGTGTTCATCCTCAAAGAGGAGTAGGCATGCGATTGATTCCTTTCCTGTTTTACCT
>JBGOTX010000147.1:0-5496 GCA_041476705.1 Candidatus Zixiibacteriota bacterium | reverse complement strand
GACAAACTCAAGAAGTCGCTGGCCAAAACCAAAGAAGCGATCATCGGTAAGATCGCCGAGGTCGTGGCCGGGCGGAAGATCGATCAGGACCTGATCGACGAACTTGAGGAAGCGTTGATTGAGGCCGATGTCGGCGTGCAGGCCACCCATCGATTGATCGAAAGAATCCAGACGGCTGCCCGTGAGCAGAAGGTGACCGAGGGCGAGCAGGTTATGGCGTTGCTAAAGGACGAGATTGCCGCCATCCTCGCGCGAAATGTCCGCCCAAACGGTTTCGAGGGAAAGGCCCGACCGATCATCTGGCTCATAACCGGAGTCAACGGCGTCGGGAAGACGACCACGATCGGCAAACTGGCCGCTTACTTCGTTTCTCAAGACAAGAAGGTCATGATTGCGGCCTGTGACACTTTTCGCGCCGCGGCCATCGATCAGATCAGCATCTGGGCCCAGCGGAGCGGCGTGGAGATGATCAGATCACAGGAGGGGGCCGATCCGGCGTCCGTGGCGTTCGATGCCGCCGCCGCCGCCAAAGCACGAGGCGTCGATATTCTGCTGGTCGACACCGCCGGCCGACTACACACCAAGGCGCACCTCATGGAAGAACTCAAGAAAATTCGCCGCGTGGTCGAACGGGCCGCGCCGGAAGCGACGATCATGAGCAAGCTTATCATCGACGGCAACACCGGCCAGAACGCCCTGTCGCAGGCCAAGATATTTACCGAGGCCGTGGGATGCGACGGCTTGATCATCACCAAACTCGATGGTACCGCCAAGGGCGGGGTGGTGATCGCCGTCTCCGAGGAACTGGGAGCGCCGGTTGAATTCATCGGGCTGGGCGAGGGAATTAACGACCTTGAACCGTTCGATCCAAAAGCGTTTGCCGAGGCCTTGTTCGCCCAATGATTGAGATCAGCGTTAAGTCGCGCACCCGCGAAGAGTTCATCGACATCACCGATCCTGTTCAACAAGCGGTGACGGCGAGCGGTATTCCGGCCGGTGTTGCGATCTGTTTTGTACCACATACCACGGCGGCGATCACGATCAACGAAAACGCCGATCCTGACGTGCCCCGCGACATCATCCACAAGCTTAACATGGTCTTTCCTCAGCGCGACGAGTACCATCATACCGAAGGGAACTCCGATGCCCACATCAAGTCGTCGCTTGTCGGCTGTAGCGTACTGGTGCTGATCGATAACGGCCGGCTGGCGTTGGGACAGTGGCAGGGGATTTTCTTTTGCGAATTCGACGGCCCCCGCACGCGGCAGGTGGTGATAAAGGTCGCCCGGTTTGCGTAAGATTCGCATCATCGCGGTCGGTAAGGATAAGGAATCCTGGGTCACCGACGGATCAGCTCACTATCGCAAACTTCTTTCCAAGTTCGCCTCGATTGAGATCGAGCTGGCCGGCAAAGCAAAATTGCCCATGTCCGCCACGCCGGATGAGTCGCGCAAGGCCGAGGCCGGGGCGATTTTGTCGCGGCTCGGCAACGGAACGGTGATCGCCCTGTGGGACCGGGGCGAGCATATGAACTCAGAGGGATTTGCGATTCTTGTCGACAAGCTGAGCTCACGTCAGCGCGGTGTCGTGACCTTCGTCATCGGCGGCGCGCACGGTCTCGATCAGCGAATTCTCGACCGGGCCGACCAATGCATCTCGCTCTCGGCGCTGACGTTCAGTCATCAGGTCGTGCGGCTGGTCTTGCTTGAGCAACTTTATCGCGCCTTCACCATACTCGCCGGCTCTGCCTACCATAAATAAAAACGCTCCGTCCGGATCAGAGACGAAGCGTTTTAGAGGAAAGATAAGAGGGGATTTTTATTTCAGCAGGATCATCTTCTTGGTGTCGGAAAATCCGCCGGCTTCAAGTTTGTACAGATAGATGCCCGAGGCCGTTTGGGCTCCGGTCTGGGTGTGACCGTCCCAGGTGACTTCAACACTGCCAGCTTCACTCGCGCCGCTGAATTCGCGCACCAGCGCACCGTTGATGTTAAAGATACGCAAGGTCCACGGCGACGCTTCCGGCAGACCGAAACTCATCACGGTGCTCGGATTGAACGGGTTGGGATAGTTCTGGTTGAGCACAAAGTCGGTCGGCACGCCGATACGTCCGATTCTGGCCGCGTATGGACGACCCTGATAATCGACCAGTTCAACATGGCTGAGCTTGAGAGCCCCGCTTCCGCTGATCGGAATTTCGACCAGGTCGCGGGTACCCGCTTCGATCCGATTGCGCCCGATATTGTACACGAGCACGCGAAGCTGACGGCCCTCGACCGAGGACAGCACGTCCATGCCTTGTGCGTCAACTCCGGCGATGATCTGGCTGATCTGCATGCTTGGATCGAGGTCGTAGACGAAGTAGGCCGCGCCAATGTTGTCCGTCGTTTCAGTAGTGACACGGATCACGCCGCCGGCCAAGGTCGTCTGCACCACGGCTTCGTCCGGGTACGGATTCAGTTTAGGCGTCTGAGGGGCATCACCCACGATAATCCGGATCAGCAGAGCCAAATCCGAGACGGTAAGTGTGAGTCCGTCGCCGTTGATGTCGGTCGCCGCTATTTGACCCGGTATGCTGATGGTGAAGGCCGCCAGACCTCGGATGAAATAGTTGCTGAACACGACGGCGTCGGCGATCTCGTAGGCCAAACCGTTCAAGTTGACATCGCCTCGGGCATCGATCGAATCGGGCGAGATGATACACACGCCGCCGTTGACAAAATCGATGCATCTGGTCGGCGGAGTTTTTCCTCCCAGATTCAGGCAGGAGTCGTGCACCCCCATACCGAACGGACGGGCAGACTCGGGATAGTGAGTGTCGTCGGTTTCATCCCAGACCAGCGCCTTTTCAAAGTTGTAAATGCGGCGGTCCATATACAATATCGCACCCGAAGGGTCGGAGAATGAGTTATCGGCGCACTCGAACCAGATAAACGACACCGGCACGAATTGACCGCCCAGTGACTGATCATTCTTGACCAGATAGTCGATGAACACAATCGGGCCGTTGGGATGCAGACTCGAATCCGGCGGATGATTGGCCCCGTTGTTGACGTCGGCGATACCGACCAGACGAACAACACCGCTTGGACAGGCCGAACCGCACTGCGCTCCACCGATCTTCCAGGTGAAATATTCCCAGCCAGTGATGTCGGAATTGACGATCGAGGCGCTCTGGTACGATAGGACGGAAGCGTCGTAACCGATCAGCAGGTCAAACCCGCCGACCGGCTCATTGGACTGAACATTTATCGCAATCTTCTTATGCAGACCGACCGGCGTGCAACTTCCGCCCTCGATCGACACCTTCAGGCAGACATCGCAATCGGGCTTGGGCACAAAGGTGACGGCAAAGGTATCCGTGACCGTGTTGCATCCATCGGTGGCCTGGAAACAGAACTCATATCGCGTGAGGGCGACCGGCTTGAAGCAGATCGAGCCGCTGTCGGCGCGAATGGCCGTATATGTGCCGATACCGCACGCCATGCTCAACGTAACCGGATTTTCAATATCCTTGGCGGAGAATCCGGCTATGCAGACCGTCTGCGTGTCCTGCGGACAGCGCTGGATCGTCAGGTCGACCGGCAGATGCAGAGTCGGCGCTTGATTGGCCCGTACGATGATCGGCACCATACAGGAATCCGCCCCGCAAACGCCGGTGGCTATGATCTTGGTGTCATATGTGCCCGCCGCGGTGACCGGGATACACACCACGCCCGCTGAATACGTACCGCCGGGCTTAACCGTCACGTTCACACCGGTTCCGGTGACCGTCACCGGGAAGCACAATTTGTCATCCTTAGAGAGGCACATCAAGGTGTCGATCGCGGGACGGCAGGTCACTTTGGGAGCTTCGTTAAAGGTTACCTGGAGGTCGAATCCGCACGAGTCGTTGGCACACTGGGCTTCGGCGATGACCTTGATATGTTTGGTTCCGGCCGAGGTCACCCAGACCGCTACTTTACCGGTCGCGGGATTGTACGACCCGCTCGGCAAAATAGTTACTTTGGCGGTCGGAGGCGTGATCGGCACCACGACATAGACTGAATCCGGCTTGCACAGCGAGGTGAATTGGACACCGCTCGGACAGGTGATATGAGCCGAGGCGCCCTGATTATAGGTCACTTTGACGGTGTCTTTTCCCTGAAGGCCGCAGGAGTCGGTCGCGATGATGATGAATTGATAAGAGCCATACGCGTTTGGAGTAAAACAGATACTATTGCCACTCACGATCGCCGGGGCGTTGACCGACACTTGCGCCACATTGCTATTAACGTCGGTGACCGTGAACGGCAGGCAAACCTGCTTGAACGAGCACTCGGTGAGTGTGGTATCCTTGCCGGCATTCACAATCGGCGCGCTGTTGAAAGTCGAGGTGATCGTGAAAGCGCAGGTATCGGCGCCGCATTTACCAGAGGCGACAACCGTGATATTTTGTACCCCCGCTTGAAGAATCGGCACACAAACCTGATTGCCCGTTGTATACGCGGGCACGGTGACCGCCACGTGCGCCACCGAGGATGACAGGGTGAGATCGTAGCAGAGCGTATCGGGGCCGCATAAGAAAATCGTCTTGTTCCCAGGGCAGGCGACATCGACTCTATCTAGAATCTTAACGGCCTGTGTCACCACACAGGTGTCTGCATTGCACTGGGCTTTGGCGACGACCTTGATCGTATACAGGCCGCTCGTATCGGCGTTGAAACAGAGTTGACCTTCCGACCAACTCCCGTACGAGGTCGACATTGTGTATCCCCCGCCAGTCACCGGAACAGACAGACAAACCGGTCCAGCCACGCAAATCGTGTCGGTCGGGCGCTGATTGGGGCACTGGATATCGACCCGGTCGCCATCGAGGATAGTCACGCAAATCGACTTGACGTCGCTGGCGCCGCACTTGTCGGTCACCGTAAGCGTCGCGCAGTAACGCCCGGGACCGGTCGGCATGATACACACTTCGCCGCGCGTCGGCTGGTATGTCCCGCCGGTGACGCCGACGCTCACGATGTTGCCGTCGGGATCAGCAACGCTGACCGGAACACAAATCTCTACCGGCGAGCATTGCTTAAATAGCGTGTCGATCGTATTAAAAGTCACCACCGGCGGATGGTTTTCAAGAAGCGTGATAATAGTCGTGTCGACATCCGTCAACCCGCAAGAGTCGGTGGCAGTCACGATCACGGGATACGTCCCCGGACCGGTCGGGGTCACACAGACGATCTGGCGTTAGGCGTCGTAGGTTCCGCCTATTGCAGTGACCGACGCAACATTCTTGTCGATATCATTTATGGCAACCGGCAGACATATCTTGTCAAAGGTGCAGGCCACATACGCCGTGTCGCGCGGGAGTACTACAATTGGCGCCGAATTCGTCTGCACCTTCACCGTGAAACTGCACGAATATGTGCCGCACTGGGTCGTGACATAGACCGTGATCCGGTTTTCAAGACAGCAGTCCGAGAAGAAACAGACCGACTTTGTCTGCGCATCCCATCT
>JBGOTX010000146.1:0-5497 GCA_041476705.1 Candidatus Zixiibacteriota bacterium | reverse complement strand
TCGCGCACCATGTCATCGGTGATCCCGTGAATGGCCGTGACTTCGGCCGGTATCGCCTGACCGGGGTTGACCAGCAACTGGAACTCCTCGACTATATCGCTGTCAATCCGAAACCGGACTGCGGCTATCTCGACAATCCGGTTCGACAATGCCCACAGACCGGTGGTTTCGGTGTCGAATGCCACAAAAGATCGGCTTTGAAGAAACGCCGGGTTCGGCGACTGGCTTTCCATGAGCGTAATCTGGCCAAACTCTTGCCGATTGACAACCGGCTTTCCAACGATTTTCTTACGGTCGGAGAACGATTGTTATGACCTATTGCGGCAAATGTCAGTTGCGGACCAATCCGGTCGAATCTTTGGCCCGGGAGTATAACTCCCTTCGTGCCTCCGGCCTTCAGGACGAGTAGCCGGCAGTTCCCCAAACTCCCGCACGCGGGCCAATGAATTCCCCTTCGGCAATGTGAATCGGTTTGGAACAGGAGTTTTGTATGATTACTCAGACAGTAGTGATAACGGGCGAGGATTTGAGCATAGACAAGCTGGCCGCGATCAGCGAGAATCGGGCCAAAGTAAAATTGTCGCCGCGAGCGCTGGCCGCGGTGAAAGCCAACCGGTCGGTGATTGAACGAAAAGTGAGGGCGGGCGTTCCGATCTACGGCGTGACCACCGGGATCGGCGAGTTCGCACGCATTTCGATTTCTACCGAACAGAGCGCCGAATTGCAGAAGCGGATTGTTTATTCGCACTCGGCCTCGGTCGGCAAAGAAATCCCGGAGTCCAATGTCCGAGCGGCCATGGCGCTCCGGCTGAACACCCTCTGCAAAGGATATTCCGGCGTTCGTCCGGTCATTGTTCAAACTCTGGTAGAGATGCTCAACAAGGGCGTTCATCCGGTGATCAATGAAAAGGGCTCGCTGGGTACATCGGGCGATCTATCGCCGTTGTCACAGATGGCCGAAGTCGTGATGGGAGAGGGGAGAGCGATTTACAAGGGGAGGCGGATGTCCGGCAAGGCGGCGATGAAAGCGGCTGGGATCAGACCGATTACGCTCGCCTACAAAGAAGGTCTGGGACTTATAAATGGGACTCAGGCGTTCACCGGTGTGGGGGCGTTGGCGGTCAACGACACCCGTCGACTGGCCAAGAACGCGCTCATTGCCGCGGCCTTTACCGTGGATTGTATCAGTTCCAATTCCGCCAAGTCCGCATTTGATGCCCGTGTTCACCAAATTCGGAATCATAGGGGACAGCAAGTGGTGGCTGAAAATATCCGACGATTGATCAACGGTTCGTCCACTCTTCCCGGGAATAAGGCGAAAGTACAGGATGCCTATTCGCTCCGATGCATTCCGCAGATACTAGGGGCGTCACTTGACGCGCTGGACTATGTTACCCGTATCCATCTCAATGAAATGAACGGGGTGTCGGACAACCCGCTTTTTTTCACCAAGGACGATGAATACTTGGCGGCGGGGAATTTCCACGGACAGCCGGTGGCGATGAGTCAGGATTTTCTGGCTATCGCGGTGGCCGAGTTTGCCTCGTTGGCCGAACGGCACACTAACCGTTTGCTCAATCCGGTGTTGTCGGGACTGCCGGATTTTCTGGTCGAAGGAAAGGGGCTCAATTCCGGCTTGATGGTCTCGCAGTACACCTCGGCGGCGCTGGTGTCCGAAAACAAAGTGCTGTCGCACCCGGCGGTGGTGGACAATATCTCGGTGTCGGCCGATCAGGAGGATCATGTCTGCATGGGCTCAGTGACCGCCATGAAACTGACCGATATCATCCGCAACACCGAAATTGTCATTGCCATTCAGTTCATGTGTTGCGCGCAAGCGCTCGATTTCCGCCGCCCGCTCAAAGGCGGGAAAGGATCGGAAGCCGCCTACAAAGTGATACGGAAGAAACTCAGCCGACTGATCAACGACCGCCCGCTCTACCCGGATATCGATATCGTCACGAAGATGGTGCGGGATGGTTCGATCGTTGAGGCGGTGGAAAAAGCGGTCGGACCGCTGAAGCTGTATTGATCGAAATCGGTCACCGTTTGACCGACTCTGCGCATTTGCGCAGGTCCTTGCCGATATTTTCGATAGCGAGCGATGCAAACCGGCTGACCGAAGTCAGCGCGGCTTGATGCAGAGAATCCCAGAGGGCCGAATCCCGGTGGATCTCTTCTATTGCGCCCGCGACCTGTTCGACATTCGGGGCCTCGACCAGCAGACCGTTCGTCCGATGTTGAATCACGTCGACAGTCCCGTCCTGTCTCACGCCGATACCGGGACATCCGCAGGCCATCGCTTCGATATAGACCATGCCCAGACCTTCGTCCACCGACGGCATCACAAACGCTCTCGCCCGGCTGAACCAGACAGCCAGTTGTTCCTGAGAGCAGGCTGAGAGTATTTCGACATAGGCGCTTGCCTTCAACTGTTGCTGTTGCGCTATCAGCCGGTTCTTTTCCGGCCCTTCGCCAAGAATGACCAGATGGACCGGAACCCCCTTGTTGTGAAGTGACGCTATCGCCGCCACCACGATATCGAAATTCTTGCGTTTGATAATGGAGCCGGCGGCAATGATCAAATTGGGGTCGCGTTTAACCTCGGTATGTTCGACGAAGACGTTGTCATTGTATCCAAGGGGGCGGATTATAGGTGTGACTTTGGTTTCAAACGTGCGGACGATTGTCGCCATGGCTCGTGAAACTACACTCCACTGAGCCGCCGACCGGGTGACGCGCTTAAGGAATTGGTACAACAGCGGATATTTGCGCAACAGGAAGATATCGGTCCCATGGCTGGCGAGCATGTACGGAATGCCGGTTTTCCGACTCGCCCGATACGCAACGATTCCCGAAGGCATCAGCCAGTGCACCCAGATGACGTCCGGTTTTTTCTCGCGACAGATCTCAAGCGTCATCCGCTCGCAGTTTTTCAAGTAGGCGAACATCCAGAGCAGGGCCTTGATCGGTGAGCGAAACATCTTTTTGTGCATCTGCCCTTCGTAGGCAAACCCGGTTGGAACCTCGAATGTTTGCACCCGGGGGTCCCACGCGACCAGGTCAGGGTCACTCGGCACCAGAACGCTGAATTCAATCTGAAAGGACTGTTCCAATCGCCGGAACAACGGAACAAAGAACACCCCGCTCTGGTCCCCCGGAAACCTGGGATAATTGTGGGTGATGACCAGTACTTTCAAGACCGCGCCCTCTTCAGCTTTTCTTTACTTCGCGCAAGGCCCGGCCTAAGACGGCTATCATGGCGACCAGAGAACCAAGCATACACCAATCAATCGGCCACAGTCCAAGAATCTTCATATTTTCTCACCTTCGCTTTTCCCAGCTCTGCCTTCTGCCATATCGCAAATATACCACTTTGTCTTTGGCCCCCACAATCATTTAAGCGGAGTCGCTTGGAGTCGGTGGCGACTCTCTATTTGTTCACTGGCGGACGCGGCGTGGACAACTGATCGGCCGCCTGGAAGAAGAGCCGTAGTCGACGTTTCATAAGCTCCGCCGGGCCTGGGCTTAAGTCGGAATGGTCATGATCAGTGTTGATCTCGTGTCGATAGAGCAAGCTTGTCCGGGCATGAAAGTCATCCCGCCAGATTAATCGCCATTCAATCATGCCACCGTTGGCGGCATCGTCGATAAAGGCAAAGCCGCTGTCATAGGGGACGGCTAGCAAGTTTCTGCCCCAACTGGCGTGTCGGTAGTCTCCGCCCAGAATCCCCATCAGCGTCGGGATGATATCTATTTGCCCTCCGACGTTATACCTGCGGCGCGCCGAGTCCCCAAGAAGTTTCGGCGCGTATATGAGCAGGGGAATCTGGAACCCGAGCGGGTCAAGCAGGTACCGGTCTTCGCCCCGCTTGGTGTGATCGGATACAAAAACGAAAATCGTCGAATCAAATGCTGAGTGCCCCTCAAATTGCTTCATGAACTCCCCGATCGCCCGGTCCGCGTACAATTGCACGTTATACAATCGCGAAGTGTCCGAATTGTCTTGGTATCGCTGAACCGATGAATCCGGCAGATCAAACGGCTCATGGTTGGAGAGCGTGAACACGGTCAGGTTAAATGGCCGGGGGAGAGAGTCGACCATCGAAACGAGCCGGTCAAATACGATATGATCCGGCACCCCCCATTTGGCGAATACGTTTTCCTTTCCAAAGTAAGAATCACCAAGGAGGCGGTCGTACCCTTTGGTAGTCAGAAACCCTTCCATGTTATCAAATACCAGATCGCCACCGTACGCAAAGATATTCGTGTATCCGCGCTCATGCAGAATCTCCGAAAGTGCCACAAACGGCTGGTTGGCGTTGTATCGGGTCATGATCGATCTTCCCGGAAGTGCCGGAAAACTGCAGAGCGTGGCGCTGATGCCGTAGTTGCTGCGTGTCCCGTTGGCGAAGAAATTGGTGAACAGGATACCTCGCGACGCCAGCGAATCAAATTGCGGAGTCAAATCTGTAGGGTACTTTGAGCGGTCGAGCGGTCCCCACGGTTCGAGCCATGGACTGATGAGACATCCGGTCAACCGTCCCGACCAGCTCTCCATCAATACGATTACTACGTTGGCCCGAAATCCCCACGGTGGGGCGGGCTGGTGGGTCTCTCTCAGCAGGGACTGGTGCGGTTCGAGCCAGGTATCGTTCGGTTGGGAAAGCATTGTCTGCACCGAATCAATGGCGTCACTGAGCCGAACAAACGGAAACCGCTGGTTTTCGGGAAGGTAACTCAGCCGTGGATCATGCCCCTCTTCCATCGAAGCCCGCCCCAGCGTGTACACCCCGTTCAGACCGAGTTGATTGATAAACTGGTTATCGCTGAAATACGCCACCGACCAGCCGATCGGCGAAAGCCCGGTCCGTCCACGAATACCGAGGACCGCCAGTGCCACGACCACGATAAACCAGGCGGGATAGGCGTACCAACGCTGACTTGTCTCTCGGCTCAACGCGGTGTTCATAATGCGGCCAATCACCAGCCACACCCCCGCCACGACGACCAACCACGTGATTGAAAAGGGAACGAACATCGGGTCGGAAAAGATCAGATGCCAGAAGGTGTTTCCCTGATTGAAATACTCCAGAGCCAGAAAATTCAAATGCGTATCGAGGTTGTCGTAGAAGCGGGCATCGGCCATCAAGAGAAGAAAGGCAAGAGAAAACAGCGTCGTCAGATACACCCGCACCGACCAGCGCACGACCGCAAATCTAAGTGGCAACCAGAAAAGGAGCAGAATGAGCGGCAGGAGAATCCAGAGCGTAATGATCGTGTCAAAGCGCAGGCCAATAAGAAAGGCGGTCAGGATGTTGCCGGTCGCAACCCCCGCCATTTTGTCGCTGTTGACGACCAGAAAGACGACCCGACCTAATTGGAAAAGAACAAGTCCCAGCAGATACGACCAGAAAAGTATCTTGAACGGTCGCGGAATACCCATACGACTGAACAGCGAATTTGCGCGTGGCGAGGCGAGTAGCATGGCCGGAAG
>JBGOTX010000145.1:0-5515 GCA_041476705.1 Candidatus Zixiibacteriota bacterium | reverse complement strand
GAGGCCGATTCGACTTCAATCATGCGGCTTTGCAGAGATTCAAGTTTTGTCCGCAGTCTGCAGGTGCCGTACCTCGAAGGGTATCTGTATCCCGAAACGTACGTTGTCCCGTGGGGAACGCCGCCGGAACTGGTCGTGGGGGAGATGGTCCGGATGTTCCGCGCCAAGACAGACTCGCTCTGGCTCACGCCGCTCCCGCCGGGGATGAGCAGGGAAGAAATCCTGAAACTGGCTTCGATCATTCAGGCCGAAACAAGATTCGAAGCCGAACTGCCGAAAGTGTCGTCGGTTTATCTCAATCGCCTGCGATTGCGAATGCGCCTCGATGCCGACCCGACCGTTATCTACGGTTTGGGAGGTTTGAGTCGGCCGCTCATGCTCGCCGACCTCAAGCTGGCCACACCGTACAACACCTACGTTCGCTACGGTCTGCCGCCGACGCCAATCAATTCCCCCGGCCTACCGGCCATCAGGGCGGCGCTTCGGCCGGACACTTCCAATTACTTGTACTTTGTGGCCGATGGCAGCGGCGGGCATCGGTTTTCCCGCACCAATGAAGAGCAGAATACAGCGCGTCGGGAGATCAAACGGGCGTTGCGGCTCAACAATAAATCCTGATGTCATCAGATGTGATGTTCTGTTCTAAGCCGGGCTAATTCGGTGGCGAGCGGGGCAAGAGTTCTTTCGGGATCGATCGCCTCAAGCTCCACAAATGCGCCCGGAAGTTCCGAGCTGAAACCGATCAGTCCGACAAGCGACACGCCGATACGCAGGGGCCAGATGACATACGAGCCGGTGGCATTGTCCAGCAGAAGTTTTCGTTCTATCGAGTTACCGGAAAACAGACCAAAGTAATCATCGGAGAACCCGGATCGCTGGGCGGCCACTTGAGCAAAGAGGGAGTTTTCGACCGGCAGTCGGAGCGCCAGGGTGCGGGCGCCGGCGTTGCTCCCGATGTCCGACCATCCGGCGATAACCATCAGGTCTCGATAATGATCGCCCACCGCCACCAGCACGGCCCGGTGAACGGGGATATACCGATGAAAACTGAGGGCGGTTTCGATGAACAGTTCGTGCAGATGGGCATGGGCCGGCCGTGTCGCGGCCGATAGGGCGCGCTCAACCAGCGATGATCGATCGGCTATGTCATCATCAGGAGTCATGGCCGGCTCAGTCCTGGTCCGGGGTCATTCCGGCCGGAGCCAGATGGTATTTCTTAACTTTGCGCCACAGGGTGGTTCGACCAATGCCCAGGGCCTCGGCGGTGCGGGTGAAGTTCCAGCGGTTATCCTCAAGCGCCTTGACGATCACCGTTCGCTGATTGGCGTCAAGGAGTTTTCCCTTGAGGACAAGCTGGTGCCCCCCCTCGACCGGTTGCGGTTCGGGAGCGGACGCCGAGCGATCGGACGCAATGAACGTGATGTCGGCGATATCGAGCTGGTTGCTGGTGCAGAGCGCGGCGCCCCGCTTGAGGGCATTTTCCAGCTCGCGCACGTTGCCGGGCCAGCGATGACTCAGCAGTTTTTCGACCGCCTGTCTGGTAATCGTCAGCGTCCCTCGACCGAGTTCATGGGCGATCCGGCGCAGGAAATAATCGGTAAGCATCTCGAGGTCTTCCATGCGCTCGGCCAGAGACGGCAACTGCAGAGGGATGACATCGAGGCGGTAGTACAGGTCTTCTCTGAATTTTCCTTCGCCGACCAGTCCGGCCAACGGGCGATTGGTCGCGGCGATGATCCGCACATTTACCCGGCGCGAGGTGGTGCCGCCCACCGGTCTGATTTCCGAGTCCTGCAAAAAGCGCAACAGCTTGACCTGCACGGCGGCCGGCATATTGCTGACTTCATCGAGGAAGATCGTGCCGCCGTCGGCTTCCTCGCATAATCCCTTCTTGGCCTGCATGGCTGAGGTAAAGGAACCTTTCATATGACCGAACAACTCGGATTCCAGCAAAGATTCGGGAATAGCGCTACAGTCGATGGCCACGAATCGGCCGGCGCGTCGATTGGAGTGATGGTGAATGGCACGGGCAAAGAGTTCCTTGCCGGTTCCCGACGGACCGGTGATCAGCACCGTGATATCGGTCGGGGCGATGCGCATGGCCGTTTCCTTGAGCTGTTCGATCGGTTTGGAAATTCCGACGATGTTGTCAAACCCGTAGGTCATGGCAACGTGCTCGCGGAGGGTGGTCAATTCCCGCCGCATCTGGCGGCGTTCAAGCGCCCGTTTCACCTTCTGAATCATCTGAGTCGAACTGAACGGCTTGGTGACGTAATCGAAGGCGCCGGCCTGAATCGCCTCGACGGCGCTTTCAATCGAACCGTACGCCGTGACCAAAATCGACTCGATACCAGGGTACATCTGATGGATCGTCTTGAGCAGGGTCAGCCCGGAGGATTCGCCCAGACAGAGATCGCAAATGATCAGATCGACCGGCTGGCGAGACAATAGGTCCAGGGCCGCGGCGGGCGAGTCGGCCTGAACCACATCATAGTCTTGTTTCAACAGCAGGGCCAGGGTGTGGCGTCCGGCCGGTTCGTCATCAGTAATCAGAATTCGATATTGATTGTTCATGGGTGGATTCCGGTGGGACTATTTATTTCGGAGAGGGATTATAAGTTCGGATGTAAGGGTTTGACAGTTGTGATCAACGCGATGATGCAGTTGCGCGTCCATCAGGGTCGCGAGGCAATCGCCCAGCGACGCCCAGCCGGAGGCGAAAATCGCCGGCCTTTTGTGGTTCTCAAGCGCGGTGCAAACAGTCACCCGCACCTGGTCCCCGTCGTCAGCCGCCGTGATATCGATTTCGGCCGGCTCGACATAATCCTGCGTATGCGACTGGATGATCGACTCCAGCAGGTGCTCCACCGCGCCGTTAGGCGCAGAAATCACGACAGGACTTGCCTGCCAGTTTACCCGTACGGCGCGTATGCCGGAGCGGGATATCCGTACTTGTTCGATGCAGACAGCGGCGGCATCCGCCAAGTTGACCTGCAATTTATTCATTTGATTGTAGCCGAGCATCAGGTGAAAACGCTGGAGTTGTTGGTCCAGTTCGGTTATTTCGGACTGAATCAATTGCGCCAGATCGGCCTCGTCCGATTCACATTTCCAGCAGGTAGTCGTCTGCAGATACGACGCGGCGGTATAGATACTCGACACCTTGTTGCGCATCTTGTGAACCAGGAATGCGGCCAGGTCCTCGCGTCCGACGCGCGCCGGGCGGGACTCAAAGCGAATCAGACAGATAGGCAGCGCGTTTTCGCCGAGCGAAGTCATGGTGAGGGCGGTCTGTCCGAGGAGCGGCGTCACCTGAGGTTTGAGTTGTCCGAATTCAAGATCGAGGAGTTTTCCACTATCGCTTTTGAGCAGGTCCGCGGCGGAATCGCTTACGGCGATTACCCGGCCGGAAGCGCGGTTGACGATGAGAAACGGATCATTTCGGGAGATATGATTGTCGATCTGGGTCGAAGTCCGGGCCACAATTTGTGAGGCCTCATCAAACTGCCGGGCAATCTCGTGAAAACGACTGATCGCCGCCTGATCGCGCCTCAGCCCAAGAGGAATGAGCATGCCGAAGATCATCCTGTTATAGGCGATTTCGCCCAGAGAAACGGTCATAAGGGCGTAGGTTCCGCGGCCGTCCGAGGTCGAGCGCCAGGTTTGAGAGAACACGCAACCCGAAGGGGAACCGATCGCCGACTGAATTTCTTCGAATGGGAAAAGTTCGACATCGGCCGGGTGCAGATACGTCCGGCCCCGGATCAAAAACGATATGCTATGCTGATCCGTCAATTCATCCAGCAACACCTGTTCGGAAGGCGTCAGGAAGGAGCGATATTTGAGTCCGAGCAGGAGCGACGCGATAGCCGGGCGATAGTCCCGGGCACACCCGATCGGTTCTGGAACCGAGCTGAGTCGACTACGTCGGTCGGCATTGACCGTATGTGATTGGAGGTGTGAACGTTCCAGTATCGTTTCAGTCTGAGACATATCGATACAGATCGGTAAGTTTCGCCCGGACTTTAGCTTGAAAGCTCGAAAATCGATCCTGAGCCGGACTTTGCGGGATATCGACGACAGACCTGTCCCAGATACCGCTTGACGCGCCCGAAGGGATCGATTAGCGTTCGGTAGTTCAGGGGAAGTCAATTGCGCCGCGCCTACTCGCGGTTTCGGCAGAATGCACATTTGTTATGAATCGACCGTTGGTAAGTCTAGTCGTCATTGCGGTGTCACTCGCGGCAGAAGTCGTGTTGGTACAACCAGTCGCTTCTCAGCCGGCTTCGAAGTTGGGTCGAACTGTTTTCGATTCCGCCGCCATGTCAACCCGCCCTTCCGCCCGGCCGTCTTCAGTAGCGAGTGGTTACGGGCCATATTATGACTACATCGGAATCGGCGGCGGCAATCTGCAGATTATTATCTCCAATTTCGGTTCCGTAGGGGGGGACCTACCCGAGGGCGTGACTGAGTTTTACGATCCTATAACAGCCGACGCCGTCCGAGCCACTAAGTATCCAAGACAGTCCCGGATTACCTACTCTCTGAACTGGTACATTGCCGTAGGCGCAGTTTCGGACAACGACACCATTGTCGCAGATTATTTCTCGCCGGATGCGTACCCACAGGGGGCGTTCAAGATTCGAACATTCGATGCCGCCAGCCCCCTGTACGATCCGGAGGCGCGCGCCAATATCGATGCCATCTGCTCGTACATGGACACGGCGAAATCCCTTCGGGAAGCCAAGAGATCGCTCGGCATCAAAGTGACACAACGGACGCTGGCCTGGTTCGCGCCCAATGTCTACGATTTCATACTCGTCAATTACCGGATTCAAAACATCGGCACAAAGATGCTTAGACATGTGTATGTAGACATGGCAAGCAACGCCGGAGCAAGCGGGGGAGCTCCACTGGAGTATCCGGGGCGGGCCGACGATCTGTCTGGATATCTTAAGTCTTGGCGGGCGCCGGAAGGGTGCGGTTTCATAGATACGATCAATCTGGTCTATGGAATGGATAACGATGGCGACCCGAGCGGCGGCCGGTTTACCGAGCAGTCACCATTGGGGGCCGCCGGACTCATGTTCCTGAGCGTTCCGGTTGCAACCCCCCAAATCAATTACAATTGGTGGTCACAGGTATACAGGCCCACCGGCGAATTGGGCGGGTGGGCTCCCCAGAAAAAAGGCGAGCCGCGCATCGACTGGTCATTTCCCATAGTGTACCACGTTAATAAATACAGATGGATGAGTGAGCTGGAATTCGACTTCGATCAGATGTGGGCGGGTGTGGACAAAACATCAGAGGGGTGGATGCCGCCTGATTCCTGGGCAAGATTGATTGACTCGGGGGGGATAACGTGGCACGATTACTCGTTCGGCGAATTCAATCTTGATCCGGGACAGCAGACGGAGTTTACAGTGGCCGTTGTGGCTGGGAACAATGTAATCGTTGGCCCGACTGATTGGGCGAACCGGTATTACCCCGCCGATCCGAGCTTCTACTATGCCGG
>JBGOTX010000144.1:0-5543 GCA_041476705.1 Candidatus Zixiibacteriota bacterium | reverse complement strand
TACAAGATAAGGCGCACGGCAAGCAACAGCTTAATCTGCCGTTGACCAGTAGCGCCGATGCCCACAAGGTCATCGAGCCCGCCTCAGGAAACGCGGACTCATACGAAAATCAGGCCACGCTTAAGATCGTCAACAATCAGGCGCTTCAGAAGGTCGGGGCCGCCTGGGTTGATGTCACCGCCATCATGACCGCACTGGGTATCATCACCTATACGCCTGATAAGTTCACCGACCAGCGGGAAAATAAGAAGATCGACGTGACCGATCTGGATATTCAGAAGCTGTATGCCAACGGGTATGGTCCTTCCAACGGCATTCTCTATTTTTCTGATAATATCAGCGGCGGTTCGGAATTTCCGGGGCTTCGCCTCAAGAATGGCTCTCAACTGGGCGGTCCGCTGACCATAGCCAGCGCCAACCCCCTCTACACGCTGGGCGATTTCAATTCAGTCAGCAAACAGCCGGCCTCCCTGTATGGCGATGCCATCACGTTCCTTTCGGGCGCCTTCGATGACGCCAAGAGCGCCCTGGCCAAGTCTAATCGGGTGGCGACTCCCACCACCGTGAACGCCTCGTATCTGACTGGAAATGTGGCCACCACGGCGACCGTGTACAGCGGCGGATTTGAAAATCTGCCGCGCTTTCTGGAAACTTGGAGTGGTAAGACCTTCACGTGGCGTGGGTCGGCGGTCTGCCTGTGGAACTCGCGGCAGTCAGTCGGACAGTGGAACGGCACTTACTATGACCCGCCCAACCGCAGCTGGTTCTACGACACCGACCTGGACGATCCTAACAAGCTTCCTCCGGGCACCCCGATGGTGCGCGTCTTCATGCGCACCGGATGGCAGGAACAACTAGTTGGAGCGCAAAAGTGAATAATCAGGGACCCGCCCCGTGGCGGGTCTTTTTTCTTATACGGATTTACTGAATATCCAGATCGTATGGCAGGCGAGCCATCATACGAATGTCGGTGGGCATACTGTCTAGATCCTCAATGTCGGAGGCCGCTTTCCCGCCAATCACCAGATGCAGAGCCGCCGATAGCAGGTTTCGCCCTGGCCAGACAAACAGCGGTCGACGGCGAGGGTAGAGTTCGATCCGATATCGGTTCATCCCCGTCTTCTTCTGCACGTACTGTAGAGACTCCCACAACCCTCCCAGTTCATCGACCAGACCATTGGCTTTGGCTTCCTCACCGGTCCAGACCTGTCCCCGGCCCAGACGATCGACCGAATCGGCGCTGAGCGAGCTTCGGTGTGCGGCCAGCTCGACAAAATGGTCGTAAAACGACTTCAGTTGGTCCATATACTTGGCTCGCTCTTCGTCGGAAAACGGGCGAGTGGTGGTCAGCATGCCCGAGAAACGGCCGCGCGTGTATAATTCCTTGCCTAACGCGATCCTTTGATACAAACCGCTCATGTCCACCTTGCCGCCGAATATCCCGATTGATCCGGTGATCGTGGCCGGACTGGCGAACACGCGCGTGCCCGGCGTAGCAATGTAGTACCCGCCGGAGGCGGCCACCCCGGACATTGACACCACCACCGGTGTTTCGTCCCCGGTTTTCTTAATGGCGTGATGGATAGCGTCGCTGGCCAGCGCGTCTCCGCCGGGCGAATCAATCCGTAGTACGATCCCTTTCACTTCCCGATTGCCGCGCGCCTGCTCAAAGGCCCGTCTCATCAGACCCACGGAAATGGTATTGTCGCGGCTGAACGGCATCCCCTGATCATTCCGCCCGACAATCTCGCCGTCGGCAACCACCACCGCAATTGTCGCCGGCGCCTGCCATTCGCCGGTGGTGATCGTATCGCGCACATACCGCGCGTAACCGACCGTACGCATGGCGGGCTTGAGTTGCGCATCCAGATCTTCCTGATACGTCAGCGCATCGACAAGTCCGCTGGTGCGGGCTTCTTCACAGGTATACGGGCCATGATCGATCAGCGTTCTGACCGAATCGCTCGAAATATGCCGACCGTCGGCGATACCGTTGACCAACTGCGCGTACAGATTGTCGAGCAGGCGGTTTTCTTGTCGGCGGTTTTCCTCCGACGCGGACGACTGGGTGAACGCTTCGGCCGCGCTCTTGTACTCGCCGACCCGAACCAGATCAGCTTTCACGCCGATCTTTTCAAGCGTCCCGCCATAGAACGTCAGTTCCGCGCGCAGACCGATCAGATTGACCTGCGACACCGGCGGGATGACGATTCTGTCGGCGACCGAAGCCACATAGTACGAGAGATTCCCGGGGGAAGCATCAAACCAGATAATCTTTCTGCCACTCTGCTTGAGATTCTTCAGCGCCTGGCGAACCTCCTGGGCCTGTGCGAATGAATACCCAAATCGATCTGAGACGATTACGACTTCACTGACCGACCGATCTTCCGAAGCCCGATAGAGCGCCAGGATCAAGTCGGAGAATGGGGCCGGGGACTTCCCGAAAATCGGTCGAACCGGATTTTCTCCGCCGAACGCCGACAGCGGAATCATCAGACGTGTCTTCGGCTCGGATATGATCGAGGGCTGGCGAACGGAGGTCGTGCCTATAAACATAGTCGTGCCGCGCTCTTTGCCGGAGCGGCTGAATCCACTCTTGATACCGGCGAAATTCCGCAGAAGATTCACGCGCGCGCCGATCTCGAAGTTCCGGTGCGAGTCGATATACGCGCTGACGAATACACCCGGCGACGGAGTGAATTCAGCGTGATACACGAATTCGGCATTCTTGAAGCGGGTCTTGGTGGACAAAAGAGCGTCGGCGGCCAGAGTCAATTTGTCGCCGAGAGGACGATACCCCAGCGAGTATCGGAGTTCCGTCTCGGATCGCACGCCGTTGATTTTGGATCGGTTCAGGTTTCCGACCACGATCCCCCATGAGAACGGCCCGCCCGGCCGACGCAGAATTCCGATATTCCAGAGTTCTCTCCCGTCGTACAGCGCCGGCCCGTCTTTGAACCACTGAAACGATCCGCCCCACTCCACTTGAGCGCCCAGTTTCGCGCCGACGGCAAACACCCACTCGCGAATAGTCGAATCTTTTATCCCGTCAATTGTTCGGTACGCCACGCCGATCCCGCGACGATGGACCAGAAATCCCCGACTTTTGAGCACGTGGCCGTCGAAATAATCGGCCATCACCTGAAACCCGTCGGCATCGTACCGTCCGATACCCGCCGGGTTGGTCCAGATCGCTTCCCCGCCGAACACCGTTCCGGCCGGCTGGTAATAGAACACGCCACCGGGCAAAGGCAACCGATCTCCGGCCGATGAGGAAACGGCCGCCGAGGCGATCCACAGGCCAACAACAAAGATTTTTCGGGTCATTCGGATGATACTCCCCGCACGTAAATGCCCCCTTTCCCCTTCACCGAACAGGTGATATTGACATCACCTTTCCCGGTAACGAGGTTGAGCCGGTTATGTTGGACCAGATCGGTGCGGAATTTGAATCCGGTCACCTGTATATTGTCATCCTCTTCCACCGACAAAGACAAAAATGCCGACAGGGTCGGCGGCACAAGAATCTCGATATCTTCGAGTTTGTTGGATACAACCAACTGCCCTTTTTTCATTTCGACCACCGCGAGACTGATCGGGCCCGACGCTCCTCTGATCGTACTGCCGTCACCCTTGACCGTGAATTCACTGATCGAAATTCGACCAAAGCTGTTTCGCGCGTTGATCGATCCAACCAGCGTATCGATCTTAATATCACCGCCTTCGTTTTTGAATCGGGCCGGCGCACCGACGGCGGAAATTCGCGTCGCGGTCAATGGCGCATTTGAGGTCGACACCGAGATGTCACCCGAAATCCGGTCCAGCAAAACTTTTTGGTTAGCGGTGGAGACGTCGAGCACGCTGTCAATCTGGGAGGCCTCTATCTGACCCAGCGATGATGAAATAATCAGGCCGGAAAGCGGCCCGGTGGCTTTCACGTCAAAAGAGGCGGCTTCTATCTCGACCAGCGTGCCTTTCGGCAAGAGCAGTCGGCCCTTCACCATGCCGGCCTCGGTCTGGCCGTCCCATGGCGCCGGGTTGGGGGCACGGAACTCGAGCCGGGCTTTGCCGCCAAAGGCGTCGAGCGATACCGAAAGCGCATCGATGAAATCAAGCGCCCGATTCCGTGATTGGGCCTTGACCGACTTGGTATAGACGAGCTGGGCTTCCTTGACATATCCGGTTTCTATCTGGAGCGAACCGCTGACGGAACTCGCGGCCCGAATGATGATACGGTTGAGCTTGCCGAGCGCCAGACTGGCTTTCGTGTCTGATGTTTTCCAGACTCCCTTTTCGGCTTCCTGAATATCCTGCGCCTTTGCAATGCCGGCCGTCAGCAATAGGATTATGCCCAGGACCGCAAACGTCCGCTTCAAGATGATTTGGTGTGACATAGATCGTAACATTCCTTCATCAAAATGGATCCGGCCACGGCGGCGTTGAGCGACTCCACGGTGGAATAGTGCGCCACCCGAATTCGATACGCGGCCACCTGGGCGATTTCCGGAGACAGTCCTCGCGCCTCCGAACCAACCGCCAGCGCCAGGCGCTGAGTTTTCCGTATTGTCGCGGCCACCGTCGCCAGCGGCTCACCACGCTGGTCCGCCGCCATCAGCTTGTATCCATGCCCGTGCATCCAATCGATCATTTGTGTCGAGGTGACGGTGGCGATCGAAAGTCCGAGTATCGCTCCGGCCGATGAGCGCACCACTTTGGGGGCGTAGGCCTCGGCCGTCTCGCCGCAGAGCGCGACAAGTGTAAAGCCGAAGGCCAGCGCCGAGCGAAGGAGCGTGCCCAGATTTCCCGGGTCGGAAATGCCGTCGCATATTAAAACAGTACGTGGCGCGGTCCTTGCGAGTTGCTCAACCGACGTATCCGGTCGATTGAAAACGGCCAAGATCCCCTGCGAGGCCTCGGTGTCGGACACCGCATCCAACTGCCGTGAGGGAACCGTCGTCACTTCGATACGCGCCCGCTTCAGCCGTTGGGCCAGTACAACACCGCGTTCGCTCAGACGGTCAGTAGCCACATAGACCGCCTCAGGACGGACCCGGAAGCGAATCGACTCTTCGAGAAGCCGCACTCCTTCGGCCAGAAACAGCCGCTTCTCCGCCAAACCACGCCCGGTTCGGAGCGACTTGAGCATTTTTAGTTCAGCAATCGTGAGCGCCATAGTGTATTATGCACTTAATTGTTTATTGATGTAATGAACCGCCAGATCCTCGCCGTGAGCAAGTGAAAACTATTGTCGCCACACTCTGCGCCCTACTGATCCTTCTGACATTCAGTCAGGTACGCGCGTCCATTGTGATTGGCGGCTCCGACGGGCTTGATCCGGAGGATTCTGCGGTTACGTATTCGGTCGTGTTGGCGCTGTCGGGTGGCGGCGCCAGAGGGTTGGCCGGCGCCGGCGTACTTAAGGCCTTCGAGGAAAAGGGAATCAGGACAACCGCCATCGCCGGTACGTCGATCGGCGGGATCATCGGCGGTCTGTACGCTTGCGGCTTCAACGCCGACCAGTTACGACAAATCATCGAGGCCAT
>JBGOTX010000143.1:0-5544 GCA_041476705.1 Candidatus Zixiibacteriota bacterium | reverse complement strand
CGACGGGTCTCGGAACCGATGATCGCCTGAAAATCGCGCACAAGCATGGGGAAGGGGTGCGGGCCGACGGTTGAGCCGATGATGTAATGGGTATCTTCGACTGTCCTGACCCAATCGCGCATAGCTTCGTTGGTTGCGTCTTTGAGCGTGCTCGTGCCACTGGTGACGGCAACTACCTCCGCACCCAGAAGACGCATCCGTTCGACATTGGGGGCCTGACGTTCCATATCCTTTGCGCCCATGTAAATGGTGCAGGTAAATCCGAACCGGGCCGCGACGGTGGCCACGGCGGTTCCGTGTTGCCCCGCGCCGGTTTCGGCGATGAGCCGAGACTTGCCCATTCGCCGCGCCAGCAGGGCCTGTCCGAGACAGTTGTTTATTTTGTGCGCGCCGGTGTGGTTGAGGTCTTCGCGTTTGAGAAATACCCTCGGCCCGCCCCAAACCTTCGTGAGCCGCTCCGCGAAATATAGCGGAGTCGGACGACCGCCGAAATCCTTGAGCAACACATTCAGCTCGCGCCGAAAATTCGGGTCTCGTCTTGCCGCCGCGTATTCCTGTTCCAGTTGCAGAAGGGCATACATCAGCGTTTCAGGAACAAATCGTCCGCCGAACTCGCCGAAATACCCGCGCTTGTCTGGGAGTCCCATGCTCGAATCCTCTGAATGAAAGTTCTGAGTTTATCGTGATCTTTTTTCCCGGGGCGAGTCTCGATGCCGCTTGACACGTCGACTGCATACGGTCGGGCGATCTCGAGCGCCGCAACTACATTGTCCGGGTGTAAACCGCCCGCCAGAATAATACTCCGCAGTCTGCCGGCCTGCCGGGCAATCGTCCAATCGAAAGGTATCGTCGTTGCACTCGTGCGGTTGTTGTGGAGGGCGTCGAGCAGAACGGTGCGACCGGGCAGTTGTGCTATTTTATCAATGACATCTTTTCCGCTCACAGTGATTGCCGGAATTAGCCGATTGCCTATCTCCTGCCGGTGGGTATCGGTGAGGTTTCCGTGTACCTGCACGAAATCGAGTCGACAGGCGGTCATCGTTCGCACGATATCCGTCACTGGTTCATCCACGAACACGCCAACGATAGCAACGGAATCCGGGAGATGTTGCCTGATCGCAGACGCACTTGCTATGGTCATTTGCCTCGGGCTGGGTGCAAAGACGAAACCGATCGCATCCGCTCCGGCCTCCACGGCGGCCCGGGCGTCTTCGAGATTGGTGATGCCGCAGATCTTAACGCGAGTCATCATCTCTCCCCAGCAATTCTCGAAGCTTCGCGCTCGGGTCTTCAGCCGTGATGATGCTCTCACCGATGAGAACCGCATCGATGCCCACCAGGCGGAGGCAATCGATATCCCTGCAGGTGTGTATACCGCTTTCGGCAACCACCGTGACCGATGACGGAATGAGCGGTCGGATGCGCACGGTTGTCTCAAGCGAAACATGGAAGGTGTGAAGATCGCGGTTGTTGATACCGATCAGGCCGGCGCCGGCTTCAATTGCCCGCCGGGTTTCAGTTTCGGTGTGAACCTCAACCAACGCCTCTAGGCCGAGCCCGCCGGCACAGCGGATGAGCCACACTAATTCCCTTTGATCCAGCGCCGCCACAATAAGCAGGGCCGCATCCGCGCCGTTGGCCCGCGCCTCGTACAATTGAATTTCATCGATGATGAAATCTTTGCGCAGGATAGGGAGAGAGGTGGCACGGCGAGCGGTGCGTAAGTCATCGAGTGAACCGTCAAAGTATTTGTTGTCGGTGAGCACTGATATTGCGGTTGCCCCGGCTTGCTCATACAAGGCGGCGATGGTGGCAGGGTCGAGATCGGGACGTAGAGGACCCTTTGACGGTGATCGGCGCTTTATCTCGGCGATGATGGCGGTGTCGGGCCGGCAGGTGATGGCCGATCGGAGACTTCTTGTCGGCGGCAAGTCCCTGATGATTTTCTCGAAGCCCCTGATAGCATTTTGTTCTTGCAAATCGGCGACCTCACGTCGTTTGTCGGCGAGAATGGCCTCAAGCATGGTCGAACCCCCGCGTATACTCGACAAATTCTTCAAGCTTGGCCGCGGCCTTTCCTGATGTAATGAGAAACTGAGCTTGTTCGACCCCTTCTTTGAGCGACAGTGACCGGCCGGCGACCACAAAGGCAAGTCCCGCATTCATGGCGACAGTATCTCGTCGGGCTCCGGTTTCTCCGGCAAGAATTGCTCGGGTGATCCGGGCGTTGTCGACAGAGTTTCCGCCCGCGAGTTCATCGAGCGAACATTCCTGTATGCCGCAATCCGATGCCGTGATCGCAAGGATTTCCGGGCGCCCGTGGCGGAAAACGGCAATTCGGTTTTCACCAATTGGCGCGAGTTCGTCGATTCCCGTCATGTTGTGAACGACCATTACTCCTTCTATCCCTAGGGCGTGGGCGGTGGCCGCCACGGGAAGAAGATACCGCTCATCGAAAACACCGATGATCTGGTGGGTCGCGCCGGCAGGATTGGCCAGCGGGCCGAGCAGGTTGAAGATCGTGCGGAAACCAAGCTCTTTGCGGATCGGGGCGACCGCTTTCATTGCCGGATGTAAGTTGGGAGCAAACATGAAGCCAAGGCCAATGGTGTCAATGCACATGCCGACCGTGTGCTCGGTCAGCATGATGTTTGCTCCCAGTGCTTCGAGAAGGTCGGCGCTCCCCGATCGGCTGGATACCGCGCGATTGCCGTGTTTGCCAACCGGTACGCCGCCCGCCGCCACTACAAAGGCGGCCGTGGTGGAAATGTTGAAGGTGTTGGCGCGATCACCGCCGGTGCCGCAGGTGTCAAGTAGCATCGTTTGTCGGTGCGGTACGCGCATCACCCGCTGTCTCATCACGCGGGCGGCGCCGATCAGTTCATCGGCCGTCTCGCCTTTCATCCGCAGGGCCGTCAGAAATGCGGCAACAGCCACAGGCGATTGGCCGTCGGACACTATGCTGTCGATCGCCATAGACGCTTCCTCGGCGGACAAATGGTTGCCATCGAGCAGTTTTTTGGTCATGTCCGTCAGCACGAGCTAATTCCTTGCCAAAAAGTTCTTCATCAATTGCCGGCCGTTGGGCGTGAGAATGGATTCCGGATGAAACTGCACGCCGTAGACCGGGCGTCCTCGAAGTTGAATGCCCATGACCTCACCCTCGGTCGTGTAGGCGGTGATTTCGACACTCGGGGGCAGGGTGGACTCGTCGACCAAAAGCGAATGGTATCGCCCGACCGGCATCGGGTTGACCAGACCGCGAAACAGGCCGGTTTCATGATGGTAGACGGGTGACACTTTGCCGTGCATCAGTCGTTCGGCTCGGACTATCCGCGCGCCCTGGACGTGGGCAAGACATTGATGACCAAGACAAACGCCGAGCACTGGTATCCGGTCGCTGAAATGGGAAATCGCCTCCGATGAAATACCGGCGGAAGTGGGATCGCCCGGACCGGGCGAGACGATCAGGTGGGATGGGTTAAGGGCCGCCAGTTCAGCAACCGAACTCCGGTCGTTGCGCACCACTCGCGGCTCGAATCCAAGTTCGCCTAGGTACTGCACCAGATTGTAGGTGAATGAATCGTAGTTGTCGATGACCAGTACCATTAGAGTCCCTCCTCAGCCAAAGTGATGGCGCGACGCAGAGCCGCCATCTTGTGCAGGGTTTCTTCGTATTCCCGTTCCGGTACGGAGTCGGATACAATTCCCGCTCCCGCCTGCAGGTGGTAAGTCGAGCCCTCCATGACAATGGTCCTGATGCCTATGCACCAGTCCATGTCTCCCGAGAGACTTACGTACCCCACTGCCCCGGCATAGGTGCCGCGCGGGTCGGGTTCAAGCTGGTCAATGATCTGCATGGCGCGAATTTTCGGGGCGCCCGATACCGTGCCGGCGGGGAAGGCCGCTTTGAATAAGTCAAAGGGAGTAACATCGTCGCGCAAATTGCCCGTTACCGTAGAGCAAATATGCATGACGTGGGAAAACCGTTCGATTTCCATGAATTCATCGACAGTCACCGTTCCAAATTGACAGCATCGGCCCAGATCGTTCCGCCCTAGATCGACCAGCATGACATGCTCGGCCCGTTCCTTGTCGTCACGCATCAGTTCCTCGGCCAGTTGTCGATCCTGGGCCGGCGACTGCCCGCGCGGTCGAGTGCCGGCGATCGGACGAACCGAGGCCTGACGGCCGTTGAGGGTGACCAGGGCTTCCGGCGAAGAGCCGATAATTTGTCGGCCGCCGAAATCGAAGAAGAACATGTAGGGGGAAGGGTTAAGCATGCGCAAAGCCCGATAGACGGTGAACGGGTCGGCCGAAGTTTCTCCCTGCATGCGCTGGGAGAGGACCAACTGGTAAGTATCGCCGGATCGTATATGTTCTTTGGTCGTCTCGACCGCCCGGCAATACGACTCTCGACTAAAATTGGCTCGTTCGTCCGCCGAAACTTTCGATGTGGATGGCCCGGCGCTGATGCGGATGGGAGATTCAAGGACGCCGGCGAGCTGGTCGAGCTTTTCTTTCGCCGATAGTTCATCCCCCGGACGAGCCAGATTGAGAAGCAACATCTGGTGATTGGCGTGGTCGAACACCGCCAGGGTGTCGACCAGAAACAATTCCGCCAGCGGAGTCGTCCCCAGGTCGGGTATCGGGGTGGTGATCTGCTCAAAGTACCGAATCATGTCATAGCCGATATATCCCACGGCGCCGCCGAGAAGCGGGGAAAGCGGTGAGTCGGTCTGAATCACCGTTCTTTGGAAAAGAGCGCGTAGCGCCGCCTGCGGGTCGCGATATTGTTCGGTCATAGTGGAGGAGATAGCGCGGCCGTCCAGCCCGACGATTTCCAAACCGGATTGCCGGACTACTGCCCGGGCTTCCGGTTCGACCCCGATAAAGGAATACCGGCCGACTTTGGCCCCCTGTTCGACCGACTCAAGGAGAAACACCGCGCCGGCGGTTCTTAATTTGTAGAAGGCCGATACCGGCGTTTCAAGGTCCGCGCCGACCTGGCGGGACACCACGGTTGTGGCGGACATTGAAAAATACGGCTGTTCACGGTCTGTGGTGCTACTCAATGGTACCTCGCTAATTCTGCAGAGCAAAAAAAAGGCCCGATATCAGTTGCCTGATAGCGGGCCTGTTACATTCGTGTCGTTTCGCTTGGGACTTATGACGTGTCTACAGGGGACCTCCATCAGACCGACGTATACCGGGGTACCATCGCCAATATCGCAGAGCAGTGGTTTTCTGGGCTGAGGCCTGGTTGCGCGTGGTTGTCATGAAACACATCATATTCAATCGTAGGATAACCCGAATTCGGAATTTGTCAAGGCGAAAATTCGTTAGCAGGGGTCCATAATTATTCGTCAGTCAGGACGATCATTCTGAAATCGAAGTTCGAGAAAGGCATTACGGTCAAATTGGTGTCTCCCTCCAATAGGGCGCAATCCGCCTGATCCCCTCGCTGATCTGATCTGGCCGGGCCGCGAAACTCACTCGCAGGTGCTGTCGCCCGCCTTCACCGAAGGCCAGACCGGGGATTGT
>JBGOTX010000142.1:0-5588 GCA_041476705.1 Candidatus Zixiibacteriota bacterium | reverse complement strand
GTCGGTGATTTCAATGGGCGTCCGTTTATTGTCACAGAATATGCCGGTGAGCAAACGCTGAGTGATATTATCGGGAGTAAGAAAATCACGCCGTCTGAGGCAGTCAATATCATCATTCAAGTATGCGAGGGGTTGGAGGAGGCCCACAACGCGGGCATTATCCACCGGGATATCAAGCCCTCGAATATAGTCCTTGAGAAGAATGGACATCCCAAGATCGTTGATTTTGGTCTGGCGGTGATGCAAGGCGCTTTGAAGATCACCAAGAGCGGATCGGCGATGGGCACGGTCGGGTACATGTCGCCGGAGCAGTTGCGGGGGACCACGGTAGATCGACGCACGGATTTGTTTTCGGTCGGCGTGGTGCTGTATGAACTCATAACGGGAAAAAATCCGTTTGCGGCAGACACCGGAGCCGCGGTACAACAACTGATCCTCTCAGGTCAGCCCGAACCGATGGCGAGATTCAAAGCGGGTGTTCCGGACGGCCTGCAGGAAGTAGTGAACCGGGCGCTTGAGAAGGACCCGCAGGTTCGATACCAGTCGGCGGCGGATCTGGCGGCCGATCTCAGGCGTTTGCGTCGCCGGTCATCGGATACAGTTCGAACGAGTCGGGAAACAACCGGGTGGTCTCGACTGGTCCGGCTCAGACGCCCGTACGTTATAGCCGGGGCGGTCGTGATCGCGGGCGTTTTATGGATGCTCTACCGCTCCGGACAATCGAGCGACCTGGCCACGAAGCGTCAGCTCGTCGTGATCCCTTTTGTCAACTTGGGCTTTCCGACCGCCAGCCCGGTATTTTGTGATGGCTTAGTGGAGACTATCACAAGCAAACTCACCCAATTGGCTGACCTCACGGGTCCGTTGAGCGTTGTGCCATCGAGCGAAGTTCGCGAAAATAAAGTCGCAAGTGTGGCCCAGGCCCGTCGGGTATTCGGCATTGACCTGGCCGTGACCGGGAGTGTCCAGAATTACGGGGACCGGGTGCGCATCACGCTGAATCTGGTTGATGCCGTACATCAACGACAGTTGCGCTCGGCCGTCATCAATGAAAAGTTGTCGGACCTGCCGGTTTTGCAAGACCTGATAGTGGCCGCAATGGCCCGGATGTTCGACCTGGAAGTTCAAACTGATTCCCGCCACATACTGTCGGCCGGCCGAACGTATTCGTCGGACGCATACTATTCTTATTTGCAGGGTCAGGGATTTCTTCAGCAATACTCAAACGCAGGGAGTCTGGACAGCGCCATGCGTTTGTTTGGTACCGCCATCAGACAGGACTCCAATTATGCGCTGGCGTATGCCGGACTGGGTGAAACTTACTGGCGAAAGTACCAAAATACGCTGGACAACCAATGGGTCACGCCGGCCATCAGCATGAGCAGTCGGGCCCTGGTCCTCAACGACCACGTCGCACCCGTGCTGGTCACGCTGGGGATCATTCATCGGGGCACGGGCCAGTATGAGGAGGCGGTGAGATATCTTCGGCAGGCGCTGGCGCTTGATTCCATGAACAGTGAAGCGTGCAAGGAAATGGCGCTGGCGTACGAATCACTGGGACGAGAAGCAGAAGCCGAGTCCACGTACCGGCAGGCAGTCACACTAAGGCCGGACAACTGGCAAAACTACTACTACCTCGCATCTTTTAACTTCAGGCGGGGGCGAAGCAAGGAAGCGTTGACGCAAACTGCTATCGCGGAATCGCTGGCGCCGGTGGCCGCCTATCCCGCCTACCTCCTTGGAAGCATGTATATCGTTCTTGGGCTGAATGAGAAGGCCAGGACGATGTTGCAGACTTCCATAAGTCTGGAGCCGAATTACGCGGCGTACTCGAATCTGGGAGTTATTTATCAGGGAGAGAAACAGGAGCGTCTGGCTATCGACATGTATGAACGGGCAGTCAAGCTGGGCGACCGGGATTATAGAGTCTGGAGCAACCTGGCGGCCATGTACAAAGCTTCTCCTGACCGTCAAAAGGACGCCGACGCAACCTACGATACTGCTATCGTGCTGGCCGAGAAAACCAGGGCGGTCAATCCCCAGGACGCATTACTCCTTTGCCACCTGGCCGATTGTTACGCCTCGACAGGTAAGCGTGAAAAGTCATTGGATTTGGCCCGACAGGCGGTCGCACTTGCCCCAGCCGAGGGAGAAGTGTTGATTCGAGCGGCACTGGTATTCGAGGGGGCGGGCAGGCGAACAGAGGCGCTTGATCTGGTCGCGAAAGCCGTGGAGAGCGGTTTTCCGCTCGATCAGGTCCGCGGGCTGGAGGAGTTACGCGGCCTGGTACGTGACCCACGTTTTGACAAAGTCGTAAACGTCAAGAATTCGTCGGGAGGTCGGAAGGCGCAGTAAATCGAATGAATTCGTCAGAGCCAGATGCGCCCATTCATAGATCGGTTGTAGTAAGTAACAATTAAGATCCGGGGAGAAAAGTGCCATGCCGAAATCAAAGAAACACGTCGTCGAGGTGAAGATCACGAGCGGCAAGACCGCATGCAAAGTATCGCGTGAGTTTGTTATCGCTTTGCCCGGAGACAAAATCAAGTTCCATAACAGCACGAAAGCCAAGGTTTACGTGTATGTATCGAACGATGACCTATTTCATGACCCGATGTTCAAGATCCCTAAGGGTGGCTATGTGGTAAAGCTAGTTCGGAAAGTGCAACGCGGCATCTATCCGTATGCGGTTTATTGCGAGGAGAAGACGCGTTTCTGTTCCGGATCGTCAATGCCGATCATCATCCTGCCCAAATAGCCGGTATCGCGGTTCGCTGAGCTTCGTCACTTAATCGAACGGCGCGAGCTTTGTCAGTGTGGGCTTTTCTCTTTGGCCTGTAGCCACTGGACATACGCCCACAGAGAGTCGAGATCGCCCGGTCGCAGATGGTCCCGGTAGGCGGGCATATGCAAAGCCGGACGGTGAAGGAAATAGGCCGCCAACCAATTCTTGTCCAGCCGTGCGGCGACACCGGTGGTTATCCACTCATCGAACTCCGCGCGGTTGGCCACCAGGTCGGCAAAATCCGCAGTTGCCCACGAGGCCACGTATCCTTTGAATGATCCGGGATTCGGCCGCGACAGCCAGCCACCGGCGCCGTGACAGCCGAAACACCCCAGCGAATCGGCGCGTGAGTAGCCCCGGCGCGACAAAGAGTCATCGGGTAGCAATTGACCGTTGACCATCATCACGAATGTGACCAAATCATCGATCTGGCCCGCGCCGAGGTACTTGCCATAGGCCGGCATTTTGAGGGCTCCCTTGTCGCGTTGCTCTTGCCAACTCTGGCTCTGAGTCCGGCTGTCGGTAACACCGTTTTGTATCCATTGCCGAATTTGCGCCGTGTCTTTGGCGAACATCATCAAATCGCCCTTCCAGCTCGGAACTGTGATATCGGTTCGACCCGGATTGAATGCGCCGCTGGCGCCATCGGGGCCATGGCATCCCAGACAACCGTACCGTTCCGCAAGGCGCCGGCCACGTTCAACCGACGACAGATGGGGTCGGGTGACAAACGACCACGCCGCAAGGACGGCGACTACCAATAACAAAAGACCCGCCAGGACGAAAGTCGTCAATCGTCCTGCGCGGGTCTTAGTGACTCCACTTGGGTACGTAACGTACTCCTACTTGGCGGGTTTGTCCGTCGAGGCCTTCTTCACCTGGTCAACTTCAATGGCCTTCAACCCGGCTCGTTCCAGGACCGGACCGGTGACCACCACCTGCTCGGCCGCCCACTGCTTCGCCTGATTGAACGGATCGGCGCTCTCGTGACTGACCGTGAGCAGATAGAGCTTGCCATCGCTGGTAAGCAAACCCATTGGCATGCCGTTGGCAAGACACTTTTGGGCACAACTCTGGTGGTCTTTGCCCTTGGCCTCATGGCCGAGATAGCAACCAAGGTCAACGATTTCTCCCTGCACGGTCACCGGTTGTTCGGCGGCGTGTTTGGCGTCCGGTTTGGCGGCCGCAGTGGCGCCGTGTTGCATGTGCTGCATGTCGTCGGCGTAGACTTTCACGGCCACGACAGCCAGCAAAACCGCGAAAAGAATCGCGATGTGCTTCCTCATAAAGAACCTCCTACTAATAAAGACTACCTTAGACTTTGTTTGTCTCTTAAACCCGTAGGCGCAAGATTTGTTCCGGGTCGTTAGCGCCCATAGCGGCTACGAATCAAAGATTCCGAATCTCGATTTGGTTGGCGACATTGACGTGAAATCGATCATCAGCCCACATGAAGACACAACTCGCGTGGCTTGACGAACTCGCGGCAGAGTACAGGCGCAGGGCAATCCATCGTTACTCACTCGAACCATGTGGGGCAGTAGCGGCCTCCGTTTCAATCTTATGGTCCGGCACGCTTGGTTTGCCGTGGGCGTGACCCGTGCGGGTCAAAAGCGTGTATACCGCCGGTACGAGAATCAGCGTCAGAAAGGTGGAAAAAATCAGCCCGCCGACCACGGCAATGCCGAGAGGACGGCGTGATTCCGCGCCGGCGCCGAGTCCGATGGCAATCGGAAGCACGCCGAATACGGTCGCAAACGAGGTCATGAGGATCGGTCGCAGGCGGGTGCGGGCCGCCTCCACCACCGCCTCCGTCAGGTCCCGGCCGCGCTCGCGGAGTTGGTTGGCAAATTCGACAATCAGAATGGAGTTCTTGGTGACCAGACCGATCAACATGATGAGTCCGATCTGCGAGTAGATATTCATCGACTGGCCCAACACGAACAGCGACACCAGCGCGCCGACGATCGCCAGCGGCACCGACAACAAAATGGTAAAGGGATGGATGAAACTCTCGAATTGGGCGGCCAGCACCAGATAAATGAACAACGTGGCGAACAGGAACAGAAAATACAGCGCCGTGCTGGAATCGCGGTATTCGCGCGACAATCCGGACAGATCGCGCTTAATCGACGGAGGCAAGTTGGCGTCGGCGATCCGGTCAAGATCGGCCAGCGCCTGACCTAGACTCATCCCCGGGGCGATCGAAGCGCTGATGGTTGCCGAGCGGACCCGGTTGAAGTGGTTGAGTTCCTTTGGCGCGACCGTTTCGCGAACGCTGACGACGTTGGCCAATTGCACAAACTGACCGTGACCCCGTATGTAGATACCATCGATAGCGGCAGGCGTGGAGCGGTCGGAGGATTTCATCTGGGTGATGACATCGTACTGCTTTGCTCCCCGCTTGAAATTGGTAACCACCCGACCGCCCAGCATCGTTTCGATCGCCGAACCGATATCAGACACGGACACGCCAAGCTGGGCGGCGCGCTCTCGGTCGATCGAGAGGTCGAGTTGGGGTTTGTTCAGTCGCAGATCGGTGTCCAGATTGAGGAGATAGCCAAGCTTGGAGGCGTTGCCCATCATGGCGCCGACCGCCCGCTGGAGATCGTCGTAGGTGTCACCCTGCAGGACAAATTGCACCGGCGCGGCGAAATCCTGTCCCAGACTGGGAGGATTGATCAGAAAGGCCAGTACGCCGGGAATCGAAATGAGCCGGGGGAACAAGCTTCCGACGATTTCCTGCTGTGATCTCTTGCGCTCGCTGTGGGGCTTGAGTTGCATGAAAACAAAGCCATTGGTG
>JBGOTX010000141.1:0-5660 GCA_041476705.1 Candidatus Zixiibacteriota bacterium | reverse complement strand
TCGGTAGCCATCGAGGCGCCGAAGAAATAGGCCATAACCTGCTCTCGGACAAGGCCGCTGACCCGTGAGAGGGCGGTGGCCAGGGAGACGACCCCCGCCGAGCGAAATAGCGACCCCTTGTGGCTAGTTGTTGACAAACGCCATCCTCTGACTATATTTACGGTCTAAAAGACCCTTAGAAAGGAACACAGAGTTGCCCTATCATAAGTCGTGCGAGAAGCGGATGAGAACCTCGGCCAAAGAACGCGCCCGCAACCGTGGAAACCGCTCCCAGCTTCGCGATGCCCTCAAGGCGGTCCGTAGCCAGTCCAAGAAGGACGAAGCGTTGAAGGCATTCCAAGTGGCCGTTGTGGTTCTCGACAAAGCCGCTTCCTCAGGTCTGATTCACAAGAGAAACGCCGATCGCAACAAGTCGCGCCTGGCGCACTTTGTGGCGAAACTGGCGTAAACCAGACACAGCTTTTCAGACCAGACTCCGCCTCGTGTTATTTTTTGACGCGGGGCGATTGCTTGTTTGCTCCGGTTATTAATAGCCCAATCTATCGTCCCCTCGTCCGCAGGTTCAACAAAAACCTATGTATCGCTCAAAACTATCGCCGCAGTCCGAGCGGGGACGGAGGCGATCAGTCGTTCTTCTCGAAAAATTCGGGACTAAGTCACACATCCGGGCAGAGGGTCAGGGCCGCCGAGATACAGATAATTCACCAGATAGATGAGGTCGGCGATATCGATATTGCACGAATGATCCACGTCGGCCCCGTTGAGATTGGGCGGCGGCGCCATCGAAATATACATATAGTCAACCATCATGGTAAGATCGGCTATGTCCACCGCCCCGGACCCGTCGACATCGCCGTTGGATACGCGGATGGAGGTTTCTCCGAAATACGATAGGGCCTCGGCGATCAGCGCCTGCGCGGAAAGCGGCGTCAAATTCCAGAGTGGAAAAGCCAGCAGTACTCGTTTTCCCTGCGGCGCGTCCCAGGCCAAACCGATGGGTTGATTTTCGTTGACTGGATTGTCATCCTCGGAGTCGAACGTATATATTACCGTCGTGCCGGGAATACCGGTCAATTTGTTAATGTAGTTGAGCGTGTATGCGCCTCGAGTCTTGTCGATCTGGACAGAGGGCCAACCATTTTGACCTTTGGCGCCCACGAAGTCAGACTGGGATGGCGATACGAAACTTGAAAGGCCACACTGCGTCTTCAGAACATGACCGGGCGGCACCGGCGAGGTCGTAGACTTGTCGATTGTACGATACCCGGCGATCAGCATGTTGGTCGGATGGCTCAGAAACCAGTTAACAGGGTCCGAACTGGCATTGAGCAGTTTGACATAGATGTCGTCGTCGTCCCAGAAGATCGACGAAAATCGGGCGACGTGACTTCGGGTGAGCGTGTCGGTGCTGGAGTCCAACACCACCCGGGCGTACGGAGTCTGATCGAACAGAGTGTCATGCCACACAATCTGTTTCGCCTGTGACGGCTGGCTGTAAAATTCCTGCACGAACTCATCGACCAACAGCACCCCGCCATCGAACGTGGCCGCATACGACAAGACGATTCGGGAAACCGGCGACTCATGGCCATCATGATCGACCGCCGTTATAACGTATTGATATGGCAACTGCCTCTGAACGTGGGTATCGGTGAAGTTCAGTCCGGTTATGTTTGAACCTACCACTGAGTATTCTCCTATCCCTTCGATCTTTCGATAAACGGTATAATGGTCCAGGTCTCCTTCCAGGTTGGCCCCCCATACCAGGTCAATCGCGTACGGCTGTGGGGATGTCACCAGATGCAGGGGGGCGCGCGGATACAGCATCGGTGTCTGAGTGCCTACCGTCGACCAGACCGATCGGTAACCGTCGGGCGGAGTTTCGAAAATACCAAAGTAATATGGGGTGCCGTCAGTCAGACCCGTCACCACGGTCGAGCAGCCCCCCGCCGGTACGGGAAATGAATCGATCAAGTTGGCCGAGGATGTGCCATACCTCACCCAATAATTGGAGGTCGGCTGACACCCGGAGATATACACGGTAACCGAGTTGCCGTCGCCGTTGTCCACTATTCTATCGATCTTCCCCGGCTTGCCCGAATTGGCGGCAATCGCCACTGAGGCGATCGCCAGCTTGGCCACCTCTGTGAAGTAATTGAAATTGCACCGAGAGGAGAGATCGATGTTGGTATGCCAGCCCGCAGAGTTGAAATTGTGTTCGATATGATCGACGACATCAAACCCCTGCTGAGCGAATGAATAGTGATCCGAGGAATTTCCCATGGTGGTGAAATACGGTACAATGGACGTCAGGCGAGTCGCCGCGTCGGCCGCAATCTGTCGATACGCCGTATTGGGGCCGCTTGACAGATTCAATCCCCAGACCGGGTCGGTGACAAATGCAACCATGTCGAAGTTGTACATGCATTCGATATTCGTCCCGGCACTCCTAAAACCCGTCGCCGCGGCACTTGAACCCACCAAACCGACTTCCTCGGCCGAAAACGGCATGAAAATAATCGACTTGCGGGTTGGAACCGTTGAAAACACGCGGGCCAATTCAAGCGTCAACGCGGTGCCGGAACCGTTGTCGTCCGCGCCCGGAGCATAGACCACATTCACAGATTGAGTATTGTATGAATCATAGTGACCGCCGACCACGATAAAGCTGTTCGGTTCGGCGTACCCGGTCTTGATGGCCTGGACGTTGTAGTGGGTGCCGCCGCCCCAGCTGAAAGTGGGTGTCGTTACCTGCGTGTACCCCCACGATTGCAGTTTCTGCACCATCCAGTCGCGGGCCTTGCGAATGGAATCAGACCAGATCCACCGAGTGTAATACGCTTCGAGCTTTTGATCGAACGCTTTCAGGGTATCGAGCCGGATCAAATTGACGAGGGAGTCGGTGGGATATGAATCGGGAGAGAGATTCCAGTACGCCCGTGGCGGAAGATACTCGATCGGGGTCTGCCAATCCGACAACCGCGAAATTTTAAGACCGGTCATGGTCTGGAGCGAGGCCGCCGACGCCGGACTCATCGAAACCAGTCGGCCGCCATCGGACAATGACACGGTGCGACCATAGGCCGACAGATAGAACGGCTCGGTCCCGGCGGGGTCAGACAGTACAAATGCGATATTGTCCGACGCAACTCCGGTCATAATAACATCGGCATTGATTCCGGAGGATTGCAAAGTGGCGGCCTCCCCCGGCTCCAGATCAACGAGGAACCGGCCATCTATCCGAAGGTAAGCACTGCCGCATACCTGCCGTACGGTTGCGGCTTGCTGTTCATTTTCTATTGATACAAGTGCGAGGTCTCCGGAGAATGTCGGCTGAGTCAGCACGAAAACGACCAGACCCGCCCACAGTTGCCTGTATCCGTTCATCAGTATCCTCCTCCGCTCAGAGGTATACGCTTATGTGCAATATACACGAAGACATCCGTCCAAATGTTCAGCCGGAGCCGACCTGACCGGCCCTCGGTTACCATAACGGAATAATATAGAAAATGGATGACCCTGTCAAGAATAAAGGATCGGCTGGCCTCAGATCTTGATTCCCTTTTGAATCGGCTTGAAGGCGGCGACCGATGACTCGGCCAGCTTGGACTTGAGTTTTACGGTTTTTCCTTCGGGCATCGATGGATAGTCAACCGGCGAAATGCGCGTCTGATTACGAGTTGGCTCGATATACGAAACCGTGAACTTGACTTTGGCGGCATGCTCATTGAGAAGTCGCTCGCGCTCACTGCCGGGCGGCAGGTGTCGACTTTGGGGAGAGAACGAAAAGACGAACTCGGGATTTGAACTCAGGACAGTAAGGGCGGTGATTTTTTCGGCGGCTAAAGAGGTTTCGACGAATTTGAGCAGGGCGAAGAAGGCGCCGAACTCGAGATCGATTAGTTTCCCCTTCGCCAGGCATTTGAACAAGATGCCATACTCCGGCAGGGCGAAAAGAACCATCCCCTGACCAAAACCATTGGCCTGAAGATACTGGTCGGCAAGCGGTCGCGCGACCCCGGAGATATACGCCTGCATTGGTTTACCGGAGATTGCCATGCCCACTCGGGGAGCAATGGCCGTGCCCGCTTGAACAATACGCGACTCGATCGTAACCTGTTTGAAAATAAGGCCTTACAGTGTCGGCGCCGGCAATGATTGAGGCCTCAGTCGCTCCTTTTCATGAAAGATGAAAGGAGTGTCACGCCGCGTCACTCGAGGGATTGTTTTAGTTCGTCGGCCAGACCACTCTTCCCCTCCAGGAACTTTCCTTCGGCCTGGGCATACACGACGCCGTCGGGATCGGTAGCTTCGGCCGTGGTCAGATAAAGCCGGCCTTTATGTCCAATGACCCGTCCCACAAACCGGAGCCGGACCCCCGTTCGAGCCGGCTGAAGATACCGTACCGTTATTTCGGCGGTGACGGCATGCCGGTTGGTGGCCAGAATCGCCTTAACCATGACCTCGTCCAAAAGCGCCGCCATAACCCCGCCGTGATAGATCCCCTTATACCCTTCGAACTGCTCCAGCGCGATAACCTCGGTGCTCGCATTCACGCCATCCCAAAAGAAACGGGCGTTCAAGCCATGAGAATTCTGATCACCGCAGACAAAACAGCGGGGATACCGAATGATTTCGTCCATAGCCGTTTAGATACGGCGATTTTTCTACCGAGTCAATCGGACAAAAAAAGCCCGGTCGAAACCGGGCTTTCAATTTCCGCTGTATCAACGCAATTACATGGAGCAAACTGTCCGCGATATCGAGACCGTCTGGCCGCTCTCGGACACGATGATCTGGGCTATTCCGTTGGTGAAATCAACTTCTACCAGCCAGGTCGACACTACCGGTGCGCCGACAGGTGGCGTGACGGTCAGCGTTCCTTCTAAGGTAACCTGGCCCTGCTGAGGACAGCCGCTGTGCCAGTTATTTCCCCGGCTCACGGTATAGTTGCTCACCGTAGAGGCAAACGACAGATCACGGATCGTCGTCTCTCCGCCCGATATGGTCACGTCCTTAATGGTCGTGGTAAACTGACCGCTTACCACAGCGTTCGCTTGATCGGTGTTGGTCGCCATAAGCTCGACGTGGGAAGTCAGACCAGTATTGGACACGGTGGTGTCCAGTGGCGTCTGGGTCCAGTTGCGGACGTACGACATCTCATTGGCTCCAATCGGCAATCCCTGCGCGACACCGTTATTCAAGAATTGCACCGAGTCGATCCAGTGATTCGACACGCCCGAACCGGAATTGGTCAGCACGAAAATGTGCCACAGATCGACCACCGAAGCCGTGTCAACCGGCATTGGTCCGAACGCGATATCCGCGAGATTGTTGTTACTCTGGGCCGCGGTCATACTCAGGCCGAGGCCGGAGAGATCAACGAGCGAATCCACAGAGGCGACCACCTGATTGACCACAAAGCCGTACTCAGAATTGGTGATCGGATTGGTGGGCGCAGTCGACTTGTGCGAGCACCCGCCGACGATGAGACCCAGCGTGGTCACGATGACCAGACTAACCAGCATTACCTTGCGCGAACGCATACCATGGCTCCTTCCGATTTTCTCCCCTCTCGAGGGCCGGTCTGTCCGCGGGGCGCCGTCTTCGTCTTACCTGAGCAGGAACGTCATGATGGCTTTTTGAATGTGCAGTCTGTT
>JBGOTX010000140.1:0-5661 GCA_041476705.1 Candidatus Zixiibacteriota bacterium | reverse complement strand
GGCTCGCGACCGCCTGCAAAGCGCCCGGAAATCTTTCGAGCTGGTATCTCGCCGTTTCTCGGAAGGAATGGCGTCCCAGGTTGAGTTTCTCGATGCCCGCACCAGCTTCACGGCGTCCGGAATCAATGAAATTCTGACTGCCTACGACTTCGCTCAGAAGTACGTCCAACTTGAACGTGTCGCGGCGCTCTATACGGCGCCGACAGAACCCATCAATCGTGATACCAAAGGAGTCTTATAGTATGAAACACATATTGCTGGTTATTGCAGGCGCGGCCGTTGTGACAGGTTTGTCGACACTAAACGGCTGTGGTTCAGATTCTAATGCCGCCAACCGAAAAGAGCCGATCAAGTCCGCGCCGGTGCTCGTGCGCCTGGCTACCGTGGAGCACACCGACGCCGATCTGCCGGTGCGGGCGATCGGCAAACTCGAAGCCAAAGAAGAGTTTCGGCTTTCATTCAAGACCGGTGGGATCGTCGACCGAGTATTTGTGGACGAGGGTCGCCAAGTGGAAAAGGGCCAGTTGCTGGCAACGCTCAGCTTGACCGAGATCGATGCTCAACTGGCACAGGCACGGAATGGTTTCGACAAGGCCGATCGCGACCTGCAAAGGGTCAAGAATCTCTTTGCGGACACCGTTGCCACGCTTGAACAATTGCAAAACGCGACCACGGCCTGGGAGGTCGCCCGGGCCGGTCTCGACGCGGCCGCGTTCAATCGCAAGTATTCCCAGATCTATGCTCCGTCCAACGGCAGAATACTCCGCCGGCTGGCTGACGATCACGAACAGATAACGTCGGGAACTCCCGTTGTCATCATGGCCGGCTACGACAAGGGCTGGATTGTGCGATCCGGCCTGGCCGACCGCGACTTGATGCGGATTAAGGCGGGTGATTCCGCCAAAATTGAATTTGACGCCCTGCCCGGAAGGTTCATCACCGGCATCGTCTCGGAAATCGGCGCCGCTCCAAACCCGGTGAATGGAACGTACGAAATAGAAATCCGACTCGGTCCGTCGACGGACCGGCTGGTGACCGGTTTCATCGGAAAAATCTCGATCACACCGAGCTTGATAAAGCCGATGTCGCTCGTACCGATCGAGGCCTTGGTTGAGGCCAACGGGACCAGCGGATTTGTGTTCGCGCCCGCGCCCGATGAAAAATCCGCGCGGAAAGTGCCGGTTATCGTGTCCTACGTGCACGAAGGCAAAGCGGGCATTCTGGGTGATCTACCCGGAATAAGAACAGTCATCACGGCGGGCGCGACCAAACTGTCGGACGGCGCGGTCGTCACCGTTGTAAAGTAGCGCGACCGGCCGGAAACAAGAGCGGCCAGGAGTTTGAATATGAAACTTGCAGAATTCTCGGTGAAGAATTTCCAGTTCACGATCGTCGTGTTCGTCATGTTGATCGGACTCGGACTGACATCGCTTTTGAACATTCCGCGGTCCGAGGACCCGGTGTTCCCGATTCCTATCTTCACCGTAGTGGCCGTTCTGCCGGGCGGAAATCCACACGACCTTGAACAGTTGGTCACCAATCCGATCGAGAAAAGTCTCAAGGAATTGGAGGATATCGAGCGGATCAGATCAACGGCCGAAAATCAACTGGCCATTGTGACCATCGAATTTACGGCCAGTTCGGATGCCGAGCAAAAGCACGATGCGGTCTTGCGACAGATCAACGGTATTCGAAGTAAATTGCCTCCGGAATTGCTGAGTCTCGAAGTCATCAAGGCCAGTACCACTAATGTCAGCATCGTACAGTGCGCCCTTGTTTCAGAGTCGGCGGACTACAAGACGCTGGAAAAGCAGGCGAAAGACCTCAAGGACCGCATCGACGCCATAGCCGGCATCAAGGACTCCAAGGTCGTGGCCTGTCCCGAAACTCAGATTCGCGTCGCGCTCGATCTTGAACGTATCGCCGCCCTTCATATTCCGTTGAACCAGATCATCGGCGCCGTGCAGAGCGATAACGCCAATATCCCCGGCGGTTCCGTTGAATCCGGCCGTCGTCGGTTCAATCTCGAAATGTCCGGTCGATACGAGTCGCTCGAACAGATCGGCTCTACCATAATCGGTACCTCCGGCGGGTCGGTCGTTCGCGTTCGCGACGTGGCCCTAGTTTCATGGAGTCACGAAGACGAGTCGTACACCGCGCGTTTTAACGGACATCGGGCTGTCTTTGTGACGGCAACCTTGCAAGGCGGCAAAAATATTTTCGATGTTCGCAATCGCGTGTACGCAGAATTCGGCGAATTTGCCAAGAACCTGCCGGCGGGCGTGACGCTTGAGCCTGGTTTTGATCAGTCGCGCAACGTGGCTCGGCGCCTGAATCACTTGTTGGTTAATTTCATCATCGCAATTGCCCTGGTTCTTTTCACCCTTTTGCCGCTCGGGCCTCGCGCCTCAATTATCGTCATGATTTCCATCCCGCTGTCCATCGCCATCGGTACGACTCTGCTGTATTTGACGGGATTCAGTCTCAATCAACTGAGTATCGTTGGATTCGTGATCGCGCTGGGCTTGCTGGTCGATGACTCAATTGTGGTCGTTGAGAATATATCCCGATTCATCCGGAAAGGGTACAGCCGTAAGGAGGCCGCCATTCAGGCCACCCGTCAGATTGGGGTCGCCGTTTTGGGTTGCACGGCCACGCTTCTTTTTGCTTTCCTACCGCTCGTCTTTCTCCCCGGCACCGCCGGCAACTATATCCGGAGTCTTCCTGCCTCGGTACTATACACGATCGGCGCCTCGCTTCTCATTTCACTTACCATCGTTCCATTCCTGGCAAGTTTCATATTGAAAAGCGATGAACGTAAGGAAGGGAATCGGGTTTTGCAGGGATTGAACTGGATATTGGAACGATCCTACCGCCGACTGCTACACTGGTCAATTGGCCACCCCCTTTATACGGTGATTGTCGCCGCCGTCCTCTTCCTGGTAAGTTTGTCGCTGATTCCGGTGGTGGGATTCTCCCTGTTTCCCAAGTCGGGCATTCCCCAGTTTCTGGTTACGATTGAGGCGCCGGAGGGAAGTTCGGTTGCCGAAGTCGATCGTGCCACGCGCTTTGTAGAGGGCGCCTTGATTGGCAAACATGGAGTCCGCAATGTTATCACCAATATCGGCAAGGGAAATCCTCAGGTATACTACAACCGAAATAGTCTTGGCGAAAAGGCCAATATCGGAGAACTGTTCGTGTTGATTGACGAATACGATGCTTACAAAACTCCGGTCTTTCTCGATAGTCTCCGCCGGGTCTTCGGCGAATACCCCGACGCCAAGATAGAAGTCAAAGAGTTCGTCAACGGCGATATTCAGGAAGCACCGATCGCTCTCAGAATTGTCGGCGATGATCTGGACACGCTGAAGATGCTGGCGTCCAGGGTCGAACAGGTTGTGGCTGGCACCGAGGGAACGATGTCCATCAATAATCCGATGCTCTCCCCGCGTACCGACCTTCGCGTGGTCGTCGATCGGGACAAAGCCGGCCTTCTCGGCCTGCCGCTTATCGATATCCAGCGACAAGTTCGACTCGGCGTGGCCGGCCTCTCCGTTGGTCAATATCGTGACCATGATGGCGATGAATACGACATTGTGCTGAGCTTGCCCCGCGAAAAGAGGCCGACGGTCGAAGCTCTTGACAAAATGTATGTTGGCTCGTCGGTCAGCGGGTATGTGCCGCTCCGGCAGGTGGCTTCGGTTGAATTCCAGACCTCGCCGACACAGATCGATCACTATAAGCTGAAACGGTCGGTCACGATAAGTAGCGATGTAAGAACCGGGTATAATACCGACCGGCTGACCAAGCAGATTCTCTCCGCCCTGCAGGGAATGCCGATACCGACCGGGTATCAGCTGATACCCGCGGGCGAGATCGAAAGCCGGGAGAAAAGTTTCGGCGGATTTGGAACCGCACTCCTTATCGCGGCCTTTGGAATGCTGGTCGTGTTGATCCTCGAATTCAAGACCTTCAGGGGTACCCTGATTGTCGCCTCGGTAATACCCCTCGGCATCATCGGCGGTATCGTGGCCTTGTTCTTAAGCGGGGAAACGCTTTCTTTTATTTCGATGATCGGATTTATTGCGCTGATGGGTATCGAAGTCAAGAACTCCATCCTGCTCGTGGATTTTACCAACCAACTCCGAGAGAAAGGGTTGAGCGTCGACGACGCCATCCAGCAGGCCGGTGAAATTCGATTCGTTCCGATTCTTCTGACCACCCTGACGGCTATCGGCGGTCTGTTGCCGCTCGTCTTTGAGGGCAATCCTCTGTATGTGCCGTTGGCGCTTGTCATCATCGGTGGTCTGATCAGCTCGACATTCCTGGCCCGACTGGTCACGCCGGTAATGTACAAGCTATTGGCGCCGGAGGTTGAGGTTTCGCCGGTTGTGGAATCCTTATAGCAGACAATTCGAATTGTTAGCGTCAGATGCGAAAGGAGATGTGATATGGGAACAGCGCTTGTAACCGGAGCTTCCAGTGGCATTGGAACTGAATTTGCCAAACTCTTTGCGGCCGATCAACACGGACTGATCCTGGTCGCCCGGCGCGCCGACCGGCTGAAGGAGTTAGGCGATATCCTCCGTGACCGGCATCACGTGCGTGTAGACGTGATCGAAATGGATCTCTCTCAGGAGGGAGCCGCCCAAGTCCTCTTCGATGAAGTGAAAAGGTCGGGCCTAGAGGTCGACTTCCTGATCAATAACGCCGGCGTTGGTGATTATGGCCTGTTTTATGAGCGTGAATGGTCCAGGATGAATCAGATGATCATGCTCAATGCCCTGACCCTTACCCACTTGACACACCTGTTTGTCAGGGAGATGGTCCGGCGAAAACGCGGTCGAATTCTGAATGTTGCTTCCATCGCCGGTTTTCAGCCCTGTCCGACAAGCGCCGCATACGGTGCGACCAAGGCGTATGTTCTGTCGTTTACCGAAGCTCTTCACCATGAACTTCGCGGTACGAACGTGACAGCCACTACCCTTTGTCCGGGCCCGACACTGACCGGCTTTCAAGATGCCGCCGACATGCAGGGAGTAGCGCTTTTCAAGGGAAGTAATGTGATGTCGAGTTCGGAAGTCGCGGCCGGCGGATATCGCGCCATGATGCGAGGGAAAATGACCGTGGTTCCCGGCTTCATGAACAAGGCGCTGACTCAGGCCATCCGTGTCTCACCTCGTGTTCTGACTCCGATCGTATCGCAATTTGTCATGCGTCGGACAAAGGACCGGGGCTAACATTTGCGAGTGCGCGTCAATACCATCGATTATGACGCTTTTGTACCGGTTATTTCAACAGTAACATCTTCTTTGAGGCACTGAATTTCTCGGTCGTGATTGTATAGAAATAGACTCCGCTGGCGACAGCATGTCCGGATCCGTCCCGTCCGTCCCAAGTTGCCGAATGTGCACCGGCGAGTTCGGATTCATCTAGCAGTCTTTTGATTCGCTGTCCCAGAACATTGTAAACATCCAGAGTTATATGGGTCCTTTCCGCCAAAGCAAAGCTAATCGTTGTGGAGGGATTGAACGGGTTTGGGTAATTCTGGCCCAGCTCGAATTGTTTAGGCAACAGCCAACCGTGCTGATCATCATCTATTCCAGTTGGGTTGGTCGTAGTGAATGCGGCATAGACGCCGGATTGACGAATTTGACCGCT
>JBGOTX010000139.1:0-5727 GCA_041476705.1 Candidatus Zixiibacteriota bacterium | reverse complement strand
GCGGAGCTTGTGTAAATCTGTGATCGCACAACTTCCGCAAGCAATATTATAAATTTGGTCAAATTACTCTGATTCCAACGGTACGATTGATGATATTTGTCACTACGTAAATGCTCATGACAATAAGGTGACAAACAAGTTCGTGACAGGTGTACTTTTCATGTGTCAGACAAGTGTGTTGAGTTCTTCTTCGCACTGCATCTGTGAAGCCCCCGCCCAATCCCTCCCCTCGGGCGGGGGATTTTTTTCAAGTTACAATTATGCTGGATCTCCGATCACGCTGCATACGATAACTTCACCACTCGACGGGCCAATCAATTGTTCATTTTCTGAACATCGTTGCACACTTTAGCAAACGCAAACCCTGCGTTCTTTAACTCACGCACAATGCAATGTTATGGAACGACTTAGATAAGCTCAAAATCGACCGAAAAAAAGGCACACCCTTTGCTTTCTGATCGTATGACCAAATGCAGAACTGATGTACCAGTTTTGTTAGACCTACCCCCGACTAACCACCGGGGGATTTTTTTTGGTTTCCGTGCGATATCGCGCGATACATAATCGGCAGGCACAAAATAGTTGTCGGGCGGACAGTTTCCGTACTGTCCCTAGTCTCTTTGTCCTCTGTGTATCCTCTTATTAAACATTGATTAGAGACGCTCAACCGCCTACCTTCACCCTCCGTCAATGGAGCCACGGGTCAAAAAAGTTCTGGCCGCTATCGGCATCCTGCTGTTGGCGGTTGCCGCGTACTTCGTGTATTCCACACTCAAGCCCAAGACCCGTGTCGAACGGCTGGCCGAGATCATTCATCTGGAGGATCGCCGCGAATCCGTCGAACCGTTGCTGAAATACCTTCAGGATGATTCCCCGGAAGTTCGCGCCCGCGCCGCGCTGGCTGTTGGACGAATCGGCGCGCCGCGCACGGCCGAGCGACTGTATCAAATGCTCAAAGATCCGTCGCCCGACGTTGCTTCTTCAGCCGCGTTTGGCCTTGGTCTGACCGGCGATCACGACTATGCCCAGAAACTGCTCGAAATCGCCAACGATCTGCCGACCTCGGTGGCTTGCTGGGCGGTACGCTCCGGTGGACGACTGGCTGATTCAAGCATGACCGATATCGGTAATGTCATCGGCGGGTACCTGCTTCATCCGGCCCCCGAAGTACGTGAGGCCGCTTGCTTTGCCCTCTTCTACGCCAAAGCCAAGGCGGCGGCCACACAGTTGACCTCATTCGTGAAAACCGAGCCGGACACCGCCGTCAAATCGGCCGCTCTATTCACTCTCGCACGGCTTGGTCTCAATGCTGGCACGCCGGTGTTCGTTGATTATCTGGCCGATGCCGACCCGTACCTTCGCGCTATCGCCATAAGGGGTCTGGCTTCCTCCACCGCACCGGAAGCAGAGCATTACCTCGAAATCGCCCTCAATGATGCCGACAAGAACGTGGTGGCACAGGCAATCGTCTCGCTGTCGGGACATAAGACCTCTTCATCGGCCCAGCGCCTGGGGCAAAGACTCAACCGCGAATCGGACGAAAAACTGATTGTCGAACTGATCACCGCGCTTCGCAAATTGGAGAGCGATCAGGGGGTGATCGCCATTCATACTCATTTGCAGACACAAACCTCGGCCAATGTCGTGGCCGCCGGACTACCGTACCTGGCGACGATCGAAAAGGACCGGGTTCTGCTGTTGGTCGATTCCCTGCTTAGTGGCAAACCCGAACCCAAGGTCCGCACCGCCTGTGCTGAAGCGTACGGCCTGTTGAACAAAGCCAATGTTGTGCCGCGTCTGGCCGGCGTTTTCGCCGATGAGGACCCCGATGTCCGCGCCGCCGCTTTCGAAGAACTGTGGAAACTTGACACCGCCAACCGCGATTTCTATCTGACCAAGGCCTTCGCCGATCCCGATTATATGCTTACCGTGCAGGCGCTCGACAAGGTTGCCAAGGACACTTTGCGCCGGTTCGTGCCCAAACTGAAGGAGCTGATTTCGGGCGGCGCCAAGATCGATGTCGACATCCGAAGGTCGGTTGTCGACGCCCTCAAATCGTTTATCGTGCCGGGCGTGCGCGATACCGCCCTGATGGACATTCTCATCGCCGCCGCGCTCGATCCCGAGTATGTCATCAGACGATCCGCGGCCGAAATCTATCAACAGAACTTCAATGAAGATCACTGGAAGATCGTCCCGCCGTCGGCTACTCGCATCACCGAAAGGCAGATCAAGGCGGCTATCGACAAGTACACGGAGAATCCGACAGCCACAATCGTAACCTCCAAAGGCGAAATCGAAATCGAGTTGTATTTCGATATTGCCCCGCTGACCGTGCTCAATTTCATCGAACTGGCCAACAGCGGCTTTTACAACGGTCTGCTCTTTCACCGCGTCGTGCCCAACTTCGTGATTCAGGGGGGCGATCCTCGGGGCGACGGCTGGGGCGGGCCGGATTATTATATCCGCTGTGAGTATTCAACCGAGCGGTACATGCGCGGCACGGTTGGAATTGCCACCTCCGGCAAAGACACCGGCGGGTCGCAGTTTTTCATCACGCTCTCTCCCCAGCCGCATCTGGATTCCCGCTACACCGTGTTCGGACAGGTGAAAAAAGGAATGGACGCGGCCGATGCGATAGTCATAGGGGATGTCATCACCAAAGTGATCGTACAGGAAAGGAAATCATGAAACGGCTGTTGAGCACAGTTTTCGCGGCGGCCATGTTCCTGGGATGCGCGCTGATCGTCAGTCCGTTTTCGACGCAGGCGCAGGAAAGCGGCATCGACCCCAATGTGCTTATTGAACGGATTCTGAGCGTCGATGCCAAGCAACGCGAGACCCTGAAAGACGCCACGTTCGAGTCGCAGTATATCGAAGGCGAAGAAACCGACAAAGGATTCAAAGAGAAAGCCCGCTTCAACAAGAGGGTGTATATAAAATATCTGAAAGACACTGCTTGGTATCATGAGGAGTACCTCGAGTACTACAAGGAAGGACAACTCCAGAGCCGGGAAGACCGCGCCTCCGCCGCGAAAGAGAAAATGGAAAAGAAAAAACGCCGCAAGTCGCGCGATATTTCTTTCAATATGCTCGAGCCGTTCACTTCCGCTAAACGCGGACTGTATGATATCACCTATCAGGGCGTAGCCGCAGGAAAAGTCAATGACCGGGCGTGCCATCACTTTGTCGTTCGGGCCAAAGAGGAATCGGATCAACTCATTAACGGTGATTATTATGTCGAGGCCGAATCATTCAATCTCGTGAAGGTCGATTTCACGCCCGCCAAACTGATCAAAAGCGTCTGGTTCAAACTGAGCAAACTGGATATGTCGATACAATACGCGCCCACGGCCGATGGGTACTGGCTTCCCAGCCAGTTTTCGCTCGTGGGCAAGGGAAAGGCCACCCTGTTTATCGGCGTAAATTTCGGCGGCACAGAATATTTCAGAAACGCAGTGGTAAACTCAGGTCTGAGTGACAAACTCTTTGAGGCGGATCATGGGAAATGAAAGCATGCTACGTACCCGCATCGTGCGGGTGACCATCCCCGACGGCGTCAACGTGGTGTTCGGCCAGTCGCACTTTATCAAGACGGTGGAGGATTTGTACGAGACACTGGTGAGCTCGTCGCCGTCGCTCAAATTCGGTATCGCCTTCTGTGAGGCCTCCGGCAAGCGGCTGGTGCGAACCGACGGCAACGATACCGACCTGGTCGAGCTGGCCCAGAACGCCGCTTTCGATGTCGCCTGCGGGCACACCTTTTTTGTGTACCTGAAGGACGGCTTCCCGGTGAATGTCTTAAATCGAATCAGGGCGGTCGACGAGGTCTGCCGAATCTTTTGTGCCACCTCCAATCCGCTTCAGGTCATTGTAGCCGAAAGCGATCAGGGAAGGGGGGTGCTGGGTGTGATCGATGGCCAGCCGCCGGTGGGCATCGAATCCGAGAACGACAAAGCAGAGCGGCTTGCCTTTCTTCGGAAGATTGGTTATAAGCGAGGATGATGACGGTGTTACCGGCCTCACGATTCTCTCATTCCCAGAATCATTTTCACGCCAGCAAACACCCTCAACATGGCAGGCCCCCCTATGCGCTTTGAACTTGAACGCTCCCAAACCGAAAAACTGGTCATTGAAGCATCCGAATTCAAGGGCCGACAACTCATCAACCTCCGCATCTTCTTCAAGGCCGACAATGACGAATGGCTTCCCACCAAAAAAGGGGTTACCTTTCGCCGTGAGCAGTTGGATGAAGTCATCGGGTATCTGAACAAGATCAAGGATGCGTAGTTTCACGATCGATTGATTAACGTCTCAAGCCAACCCGGCCCTCGTCGTGTTCGTATTTGTTACCGACAAAGATCGACTCTGGCGTCACTTCCAGAAGGATCCAGCCCTGTTTGCCTATCATATCGGCGACTTGGATGACTTCTTCTTTCCACATTGCCAGTGGGCGGCCAGCTATTCGACGAAGCGGCACCCGATAATCGAAGAAGTCCTGCTGGTCTACACCGGGGGATCGATTCCAACCGTACTCGCCTTCGGTCTTGGCGAGCGGTATGCCGATCTGGTCGCGGAGACACTCGACACACTACCGTCGCGCTTCTTCTGTCACTTCCAGTCGCCCTGTCGGGAGGTTTTCCGGTCCCGCTATCGCGAACAGCCGCTGGGCACACATTACAAGATGCGGCTGGAACATCTGGCATCACCTCCGGCCGGTGTCGGGGGCGCTCAATTCATTCGCCTGAATGATTCGCATCTGCCCCAACTCACGGAGCTGTATGCCCGCGCTTACCCCAACAACTACTTCACGCCCCGGATGCTTGGGACCGGCCGCTATGTCGGTCTGTCTCTCGATGGTCGGCTCGTCACGGTTGCCGGCGTGCATGTGGTGTCCGATCAATACAAAATTGCGGTGCTGGGGAATATCGCCACCGATCCTGACTATCGCGGCAGGCATCTGGCGCGCCAGGTGACCTTTCAACTGACCCATGAACTTTACGATGAAGGCAAGCTTGTTTGTCTCAACGTGCGGGCCGACAACATCGCCGCTATCCGATGTTACGAGCAGATCGGGTTTGTCATCACGCACGCCTACGAGGAAGCCCTGTACGAACTGCCGGGTTCACACCTTTAGTTGACAACTGGTCCGCTGATGCCGATATATCCGGTGGCCGCCGAATACGCTCTTTAGAACACAACGATATTCGCGGCAGTCGGGGAGATGAACGGCGGATGACTGCAGGTTCCAAAATCAGCGTTTCACGATGGTACCTTGATTGTGTCGCGCCGAACGGCGATTTTTTCATGGGCGCCGCCACATCCTTCCGCCGTTCCAAAATCCACATCAACCACCTATCGGGCATTTTTTGTCGCAATGACCGTATCGAATACAAAAGCACGGTCGCCTTTCGGGAGGTGTTTCCCCGCCAATCCGGCGCCGACCTGACCTGGGACTGCGCCCCCCTTTCCGTGTGCGGCAGGTGGACATCCGTGGCTCCGCCCATCGAAAAATCGCTTTACGCCGAGCATGACCAACAGGTGCTGTTCCGCTGTCTTGCTCCGAGGGCGCAGGTGGAAATTCGGATCGGCAATGAGTACACGTTGTCCGGCGCTGGGTACGCCGACCATCTTGAGGTGACGGCGGATGAATGGACTCTGCCGATCAGGGAGGTTCGCTGGGGACGGTGTCTGACCGAGCGTGAATGTTTCGTGTGGTTCGATATC
>JBGOTX010000138.1:0-5737 GCA_041476705.1 Candidatus Zixiibacteriota bacterium | reverse complement strand
TACACCCATGACAGCGCGGGCATCAGAAACACGGTTTCCACCTGACGGGCCAGCTTGCGATTCATGAGGGCCATCTGAAATTCGTATTCAAAGTCCGACAACGCGCGAAGCCCGCGGATAATCGCCACCGATTTCGTCTGTACCGCCAAATCGGCCAGGAGGCCATCGAATCCGATAACTTTAACCCGATGCCGAAACGATTCCTTTTCGATTGCCCGCCGCATGAACACAAGCCGCTCATCGAATGCGAACATCGGATTCTTTCCCCCGTTGCGGGATACGGCCACAGTCACTTCATCGAACAACTGTACCGCTCGTTCAACCAGCGACAGATGCCCGTTGGTCACCGGATCGAAGGTTCCGGGGTAGATAGCTTTGCGAATACTTTTTCTTGCCATACATCACGCTGTGTCCGGCACTGCCGGACATCACAGCACAAACATATCACCGGGCTTTTCAAAGGGCAAGTCAATTGACCGTCAACCCCAGCGCCACCAGCCAGCTTGCGGTAATGCCGGAGGAACCGTCGTCGGGCGTGCGATAGGTCGACTTCGGTTCGGCGGCCAGAACCGGCACCGTGAAGTGACCCTTCAAAACATCGTGCGCGTCCGACTTTTCCCCCGCCAGAACTATAGCCGACAATGATTCCGCTCCGTTGGCCGACAGATCTGTGGCCAGACGGAAATTGATGAGCGTCTGAAGTTCCGACACCCACTCGCTGATCAGGCGGCTATCGCTTAGATCAGGAAGTCCACGAAGGTAGCCAGTGGCGACCAGCGCTCCGCCTTGCACGAAACAGATCGAAACGCCGCTGGCCGACAGGTCCATAACCATAACCAACCCTTCCGATGCCGGTTTGCAGAAGTGCAGGTACCCGCGTCCGAGAGCGACTGCGCGGGTGGCGAATCCGACACTGAGCCGGCCCCCATCCTCACCCAGCCATTGGGTCATGATTCGGTCTACGAGGGTCTGTCGCACTGCCATCCCAAGCCACCGTGAGCCGCCAACTCCGTTTCTCGAGTTCGCTCCGAGTGTAATCACCGAGAGCTTGAAACCGTCTGAGGCATCAAGCAGGCCGGTACTCAATTCAAAGCGGGCCGCCGACTCAGCCAACGCCGGATCAATCGGCGGCAACTGGATAATTCTCGTGATAGATCTGTCGTCAGGAACGGAAATCGAAGAGAGAGAATCGGCCAGCAGAGACGGCGGAATCATCTCGCCGCGAGGGAAGGCGCCGAGCGCATTGATATTCGGTAATTCGGCGTCGCAGTCTACGCGCGCCACCCGCACGGAATCATCACGGGCATCGAGGCCGATACGAATCCCACTCACGGGTGGATTATCCTTAGATATGGCCTAATCTTGTCGTACAACTTGGCGCCGATTCCTTTTACCTCGGTGATGTCGATCTCCTTTTGGAATCGGTGGGTGGTTCGGTAGGCGATAATCCGGTCGGCAATAACCCGGCCAACTCCGGGAAGGAGCTCGAGTGAATCGGCGGGTGCGGTGTTGGGGTCGAGCACAAAGACTCCGGTAAACTTGACCTCGGGATCGCCCAGAATGACCGGAAGCGGTTGGGCTTCGCTGGTGGTGGTCGTGTAGGTGCGGAGGAACAGGTACCCGGACAGCACAAAGCCGAGGATCGTCAGACCGACCACAACTTTCGATTGCGTGGGAGAAAAATCAAACCACTCGCCCAGACGACTCATACTGTTACCGTTTCCCTCTCTCGCCTCGATTATACGCCCCGCCGACTTTTCTGTCAACTCGGTCCAGACGAGTTCCAATCTCACTCTCCCAAAACATTGGTAAGCTCCCTAATCCCGGTTCGGTTACGCTACGCGAGAATCAACTCAACTCGTCGGGACACAATCAGTTGCAATATCAAGTGCCCGCCGGAATAGATGTCATCATCGCCAAATCTGCAAGCCAATCAAGAGCTGCGACCGCTACGGCGAGCCGGAAGTGTCGGCGTACTTCCGAATCATTTCCTGATACCGAGGCAGTTTCCGAAGCGGCTCCAACTCCCGGTTCATCTTGAAATCATTGACCGTATAGGGCGTCTGCTGGGAAAGCAGTTCCTCGAGCTCGTCCAGCGCTTTATCGTACTGTCCGCACTTAACATAAATGATGGCCATGACCATGACCTGATCCGGTCCTCACCAATGGCACTTGGCGATCGACAACAGCTCCTTTCCGCGGATGCCGAGTTCTACCGCCTGTTTGCACGAACCCAGATTTGCCATGATGATACCGAGATTCGGAATGCGATGAGGATCGTCCGGCACATTCTTGAGGTGTTGCTCGAGAGCTATTTTGGCTGAATCAAGATACACCGCCGTCAGTGCGGCATTGCCCGCTTCGCCGTAGCCCAGAGCCAACGACCCGAAGAACAAAGAAACATCCATTTTTTGACGATACTCTTGCCGGAAACGATCAAAGAAGGTACGGTATTGCATGGCATAACCGACAAACATGGAATCCAGGGGGAGACCATTATAATACCCATCCCATGGTAGAATGGCGGAGACAAACGCCAACGTGTCCACCTGGTTAAGCGCCTCCTGTACTGCTTCACGGTTCTTCTTCCAATCGCCATACCGGGAATTGAATCCTAACAGCTTTTCCCAATAAAATTCAGGTCGTTTTGGATCAAGAGTAATGGCCCGGTTCACAGATTGTTCTGCTTCGTTGAACATTCTCCTGAATCTGTAGAATTCGGAGCGCGACGCATGGACAGCTGAATTCAGCGGATCCAGCTCAACTGCCTTGCGGAAGCTGTCATCCGCCTCGTCGAATTTCCCCTGGCGAAACTGCACCAGGGCAATCGAGGCCAGCAGGTCGGCATCATTATGGAGTTCCGACGTTGCTTGGGTTAACTCGGACATGGCACGATCATAATCGGTCTCAGTCAGATTGAAATAGATGCCGGCCGCCAAGTGGCCGTAGGACAGATTGGGCTGAAGCTGTAGCGCTTTTTCGAATGATTCGCGGGCAACTTCCCGGGATTCCGTCGACGGATATATGAAGCCCAACCAAGAATACGCGCGAGACCTGACGGCATAAGCCAGGGCGAATGAGGGATCGATCATCACGGCGCTGTCAAGATTGGCGGCGTTGGCGGTCAAGGTTGGTAGCGTCCAGTCATACCGCCGCATACCGCTGATTCCCTTCAAGTAATACTCGTACGCCTTTGAGTTGGTCGTGGGGCGGGCCGCCAGCACCTTTCGATTGGACTCCACAAGCGTCAGGCCGAGCTGGTCAACGATCTTGGTCGCGATATCCTCCTGTACGGCGAATACCTCCATCATTTCACGCTCGTAATTGTCAGCCCACAGATTGCGATCGTCCGACACCCGAATAAGCCGAGGAGTGATTCTGACTTTGGGCCGCCCCCCAGCTTTTGCCCAGCGGACCGATCCCTCAAGGACGTAATTGACCCCAAGTTCCTTGCCGATTTGGTTCAAGCTCTTGTCCGACCTCTTGTACTGCATGGCGCTCGTGCCGGAGATCACCCCGAGACCATTGATTCCGACCAGCCGTGAAGTAATCTCATCGGTCATGCCGTCGGCAAAATACTCGTCCTCGGGGTTTCCCAGATTCTCAAACGGCAGGACCGCGATCATGGGCATGGCGTTGGCTGTCTCGGTCTGAGACGACTTCGGCCGTGGAAAGAAGATGAATGCCAGGGCCGCCACCGCTAGCACTACCGCAGCGCCGACAACCAGTCTCAAATGTGATTTGGCCTGTTTGGGCGGAGGGCGGTATCCTGGTTGTTGTGAGTCATAGACCAGCCGTTTGAGATCGGCGATAACATCTTCGGCCGTCTGATACCTTAGCTCTCTGTCTTTCTCCAGCAATTTATCCACGATTTGCTGTAGTCGCGGTGGGACGTCGGACTTGTACCGGCTCAGCGGCTCTGGGATATCCTGCATGATCGCCCTCAGCGTGGCGCCTTCGCTATCGCGCCGGAAGGGTGTGCGCCCCGCAACTAATTCGTACAGGACGATGCCGAAGGAAAACAGGTCGGAGCGGCGGTCTATTTCGCGACCTGAGACCTGCTCGGGCGACATGTATGAGACCGTTCCCAGAGTCGACCCCGTCTTGGTGAGCTTTTCGTCACCGGCCACGGCCGCCAGGCCAAAATCGAGCAGGCGCGCCCGACCTTTGGCGTCGACGATGATGTTGGTCGTCTTGATATCCCGGTGAACTATACCGGCCCGATGCGCCTCGCCGATGCCCTGACAGATCTGCATAGCGTAGTCAAAAACCGTGTCGAGCTGTAACGGTTTATCGTGGACGAAGTGATGGAGCGACTGTCCCTCGACATGCTCCATAACAAAGAACGGTCTTCCCTGGTACTCGCTGACATCGTGAATCGTGACGATGTTTGGATGATTCAGCTTTGCGACCGCCTGCGCCTCTCGGAGGAACCGAGACTTGATGTCATCACTGGACATGAGGTGGGCCGGCAGAAATTTCAGCGCGACTTTCCGTTTTAGCCGCGTATCCTCAGCCAGGAATACTTCGCCCATCCCACCGGCGCCGATCTTATCGATAATCCGATAGTGCGAAACCATAGTGCCGCTGGTCAAGGGCACGTGAGTTCTGGTCTTGTCGTCTGATTCGTCTTTTGACACGGTCGGCAATTTCCCGATTTGGGCGGTGTTGAGCCGCCGGTTGTCAAATGCCAATTGCCAAAATGCACTGTTTTAACAATTATCGCAACAAGTTACCGCGTAAGCCATGTCAATTATGGTCTTTACAGACAACCAAAAAGCTCTTAAGAACTAGTGGAAGAAGGCGAAGAGAGGAAGAGAACAACCGTGGAGTAAATAAGTCTATGGCGGCGCCAAGTGACTTGACTAACATGCGAATCACCGCGATGTATCTGGTAACGGTATCGGCTTCCCGCGCCCGGAAAAGGACGCGAAGCATTAGTGAAGCGAGGTCGATTCGGAGACGGTCCCCGAGACCTGCCGTAAAATCTTCACCCGGGACAAACGACGGTCGGTTTCCAGCCCCCAGCCGGTGATGATATCATTCCCCTTGGTGATCTTGACGAAGGAGTCGGTCTGGATCAGATTGATCTCGGGATTCCACTTGAGGTAATCGGTCTCAAGTCGGGTCCCTTTGTCATCCGAGGTGGCGACCACGTTGCCGTAGATTTCAAACAGCCCCTTCCCCTCGCGGACAATACCCGAATCCCCCACCAGGTCGGACACCGCGTGGCCGCTGGAATCGTAGAATTGAATATTAAGGTGATAGGCAACGGCCGAATCCTGTGCGTCAAACTTGAGAATTTTGTCCGCCCGAATTCCGGTGGTGACATTCTTGCCGTCGTACAAGGAGATCTGCGCGCCGCCCAGTTCCGAGTCGGGGCGTCGGGTACTGTCTCCCAGGGCGGCTCGCTCCGGCTTGAGATTCTTGTCACTGTCACAGGATGCGCCGGACAGCAAGATGAGGCCAAGAAGCAAACTAAGTGCAAATGTCATAACACGGCTTGTCATATATACTACTTCTACTTTCAAATCGGCTGGTAAGATGGAAATGTGAGACCGGATGTCAAGAGGCATCTTCCGGACGGGTGTGCCAACGATTGTGCAACCAGATCCATTGATCCGGATAATCGGCGATAAACCCCTCTAACGCTTTGGTACACTTGAAAGTAAGCGAACGTATTAATTCCTCTTCGGGATCGCTCGCATTGTACTCGATGGCGGGCTTGGCGATCACC
>JBGOTX010000137.1:0-5747 GCA_041476705.1 Candidatus Zixiibacteriota bacterium | reverse complement strand
TCAAATCCGCCGAACCTGTGCCCGAAGCGGCTCGCGCGTTTCTGGCCGATATGGAGCGCAACATATCCAGCTTCGACGCAGATACGACGGCGATCGGCGGACAGGCGTCGGTGTATCGTGAGCGCGTCCTGAAGGCCCTCGAAACCAGCAAGATATTTCATACCGCGGTAATCTACCGTCGGCTGGAAAACGGGCTAAACCGGATATACACTTTCCGCCCTTTTGAAGCGGGCTATTCTTCCAACCGGCCAGTCACGGTCGCTGATTCGACTCAACAAAGCTCGCTTGCCGAATTTGTTGTATCCAAGCCGGATGGATTCTTGATTACGACGGCCGGACCGGATTTCGGACTCGTCTACTATTATCGGATGACGCTCCCCCGATCAGGGCCGACAGTGCTGGTGGTCGAGGAGAGCGCCGATGTTATAGTGGCGCCGCGTGCCCGCCTAAAATCCATGCTTCTGATTTTGTTTCTGGTTTCGGCGCTTGTCTCACTGCTGATCGTTTATCTGCTCTGGACACGTTTCAAGGAACCGCTCGAGCGTCTCACCCGGGGGATCGAAAAAACGGCCGCAGGAGGACAATATGTCATGGTATCCCCCGGCGAGGAGACGGAGATGTCCCGCCTGGCCGACGGTTTCAACCGGATATCGGAGACCATGAGGCGGGATCAGGGAGCTTTGCAGGAAGCGTACGAACAGCTTCAGGGCGCTCATCAAGCGCTGGTAGAGTCGGAGCAGTTCTTGACGGCCGTGATCGACAGCTCGCCGTCCTCGATCATTGTTACCGACCCCAGCGGTCGCATCGTGCTGTTCAATCGAGCGGCAGGGCAGGAATTCCGGTGTTCAACCGAGCGGGCCATCGGGTCCAATATCGCCGGTTTTCTTACCCTCCCGGCCATTGCTGTTAAAGAAGCGGTCGAAGTTACGGGCTTTGAGACCGTTTGCTGGCGCAAGGATGGCGAGGCCTTTCCGGCGTACATGCTGACCTGTCCTCTCCGCCGCAGTGACCAGACGGTATGGGCGCAACTGTACCTTCAGAGGGATATCGCAGAGAGTCGCGGTTTTCAGGATATGATGGTGCGTTTGGATCGCATGGCGACGCGCGGCACCATGGCCGGGGATATCGGCCACGAGATCAACAATTTTCTGGCCGTACTCTTGGGCAATATCGAGTTGTTACCCCGAACCATCGCCAAGGGGGATGAACCGGGGATCAAGAAGAAACTCGACGTCATGAAGACCAATGTAGAAAAGATTGCGCGGTTTGCCGACGGTCTGATGGAAGGGCCGCAGGAGGAGAGCGTTTTTGCGGCCGCCAACATGAACCAGCTCATTGAGAATGTGGTGGCCTTTGTGAAATTCCAGAATCGTTTCGACGGGATCGACTGGATTATTCAACTTCATAATGACCTTCCCTCGGCTGAAATCGACGGTAGCCAGATCCAGCAGGTCCTGGTCAACCTGTTGTACAACGCGGCCGAGGCGGTGGGGGATATCGAACGGAATCACGTATTGTCGATCACCACCTCCCAGACCGAACGTCTGGGGAGCCCCAGCGTCCGTGTCGATGTCAAGGACAACGGCCCCGGGGTTCAGAAGGACAAAGAGCCGCTCTTGTTCCGTACCCGGTTCACGACCAAAAAGCGCGGGCACGGCATCGGGCTCATCACCTGCCAGCGCATCATCGACAGGCACAACGGCGTGATCGCGTATTCCTCTGCCAACGGGGCGCACTTTTCGTTTGAACTGCCGGTGACCCATGTGACCGTGGCGGAGCAGACGACCCCGGCCGCCGCTTCGGCGCTTTGAGTTTTCAATTGCCCCGGCGAGCGGGCTCTCATAGTTTCCTCATATGGCAGTTGAACGAATTCCCCCGGTACGGGAGCGATGGACTCGATATCCGGTCTGGACTATCGGCGCCCTGGCGACCGTACTCGTGGTGATCACCCTCATCGGCATTCTGAGGAGCCGTCGTGACAGTTACAATCTGCTGGTTCAGCAGGGGAGCGCTTTCACCGAAGCGCTGGCTCTGGCTTGCCAGAACACGATCGTGGCGGAATCATATTACGACCGCCTGATTGCCGACCGGTATGACGATCTCATTGATGCGCTGGTTGAAGGCGACGCCCGTCGGCTGACGACCGCCGACCTGTCTCGCTTTGCTGATCGCCACGATCTTTTGGGCGTCTACATATACGACACTTCGGGGCAGATGCTTCTCAGCGACGTGGCCAACGGTCCTGTCCTGAGGCCCCCATCCTCAGTGGAAGCCGCCGTCCACAAACTCATCGGAGATTTCGCCAACCGCAGTACCATCGTGTTCACCGAGGACAGCGTGGCCGGGCTTGGGATTCATTACTATCTGCAGGTCACCAATCAGCTTGATCGCGTGATTGTGCTGGCGGTCAACGCCGCGCTCTACGATGAGGCGCGGGCACGCACCGGTATCGGCGTATTGGCCCAAAAAATGGCGGAGGAACCGGGGATCGAATACGTCGTCTATCAGGCCAAAGAGGGGATTATTGTTTCGTCGCAGGGGAACGGTTCGTTCATGGCGATCGAATCGGATCCGTTCCTCAAGGCCGCTCTGGACAGCGACTCCATCATGACGCGCCGCACCGAAGCGCGGGGGAAGGAAGTGCTGGAACTCATTCGTCCGTTTTCCTCCCGAAGATACCCGTTCGGCCTGTTGCGGGTCGGAGTGTCGCTGGATGGGTACTTCGCCGTGTCGCGCGGGTTTGACCGGTTGATGATCGTTCTTTCGCTGTCGCTGTTCGGTCTGCTGGTGGTCGGAGTGCTGTATGCCACCACCCGCCGCGAACACGCCGGACTGCGTCGGGACATCACGGAAATCAAGTCGATTACCGACCAGATTTTTGCGGAAATCTCGACCGGTGTCGCTGTCATCGATCACGAGATGCGTTTTCGACTGGCGAATCGCGCCTTCGAACAGATGCTTGGTGGTGCGAACCTGGCCGGAAAGCGGGTGACCGATCTGCCGGCGCTTCCGGCTACGGCTCTGGGGCAGGTGATTGACGCGAACACCGGCAAGTCCGAAGGTGAGATCATGGTGTCAGTCGACGGCGTCTCACGAACGCTCCTGGCGGGGCGCTCCGAGTTGTCGCTTGATGATCCCTCGCGCTCGGGCGTGGTGATTGTCGTTACGGACATCACCGAATTAAAAACATACGAGCAGGCGGCGGCGCGAAAAGAGCGGTTGTCGGAAATGGGGCATCTGGCGGCGGGGGTGGCGCACGAAATCCGAAATCCACTTAACGCCATTTCCATTGCCGCTCAGCGTTTGGAGAGTGAGATCGCACCGGTCGATCACCGGGAAGAATTTCTTGGTTTCACGCGGCAGATTCGCTCGGAAACCAAGCGGCTCAACGACATCATCACCCGGTTTCTATCACTGGCGCGGGGAGAGGGCGCGCACAAAGCGTCAACCGATTTAACGACCCTGTGCGCTGAGGTCGAACAGCTGTTATCGCCCGAATTGAGCGGACTGGGTATTACGTTGACCGTTTCCTGCCAGCCCGACTTGCGGGTGGCGGCCACCCCCGACCGGCTGAAAGAGCTTTTGCTCAACCTGTGCAACAATGCCAAGGAAGCGCTCGCCGGCCGAACGGGGGAAGTGGCGATTATCGCGCAGGGGCAACAGGGGAAAGTGCGAATAGCAGTGGCCGATAGCGGGCCGGGGATTCCCGCCGAGATTCGCTCGAAGGTTTTTGCTCCCTACTTTACTACGAAAGAGGGTGGCACCGGAATAGGTTTGGCGGCCGTTCACCAGATTGCGGAGGAATTGGGGGGAACCATAGATATTCAAGACAGCCCTCTGGGCGGCGCGGCCATCATTATTACCCTGCCGACTGCGTAAATCGGGCAAAACAAAGGAGGCGGTCGCGACCAACCGCCTCCGAAGCAAAATCCCGTTGCAGATTCTCTAAACCTGCTTCTTGATCCACTCGGTGCTGACTGATTTCGGACGCGTGATCGGGGTCCCGACCGCGCGATTGAGCACCAACTGGGCCAGCATGCCCATGGCACGCGACACCGAGAAGAGCACGGTGTAGTACTCGAACTCCGTCAGGCCATAATGATACAGAATGGCGCCGGAGCCGGCGTCGACATTCGGCCACGGATCTTTCGCCTTGCCCTGCTCTTGAAGCACTTTGGGCACAACGGTGAACACGCGGTCGACCGTGGTGAACACCGGATCGTTCTTGAGATACTGCTGACCGAATTCGCGGAACGCGGTGAAGCGCGGGTCGGTGATGCGCAACACGGCGTGACCGTATCCCGGCACCACTTTGCCGCTCTTGAGCGTCTCCCATGCGTAATCGTGAATCTGTTTCTCGCTGGGAGCGCCGCCGAATTTCTCGATCGTTTCGAGAATCCAGCTGAGGCATTCCTGATTGGCCAGACCGTGCAGAGGGCCGGCCAGACCGTTCAAACCAGCCGACACGGCGTAGTACGGATCGGACAGAGCCGAGCCGACCGTGTGGCAGGTGAAGGCCGACACATTGCCGCCTTCGTGATCGGAATGAAGCACCAGGTACAGGCGCATCATCTTGGCTGTTTCACCCTTCTTGGGTGGAAGGCCAAGCATCTTAACGTAGTCAGACGCCCAATCGAGGTTTTTCGACGGAGTAACAAGCGGTCCCTTCTTGTATTTCATACGATAAATACCGGCCGCGATCGTGTGAATCGTACCGAGAATCCGCATGGCGTCTTCGAGGGCCGGTTGCCAGTAGTCGGTCTTGGGCATACCGGCATCGTATTTCTTGCGGAACATCGACTCATTTTCCATCGCCAGAATGGCCGTGTCGAGCATAGCCATCGGGTGGGAAGTTTTCGGCATCGCCTTCAAAACTTTCCAGACGTAGTCAGGCACTTTGCCGTTGGCCTTGAGTTCCTTTTGAAACAGGGCCAGCTCTTCCGGGGAGGGAAGCTCGCCGGTGATCAACAGCCAGAAAATCTCTTCCGGCAGACGATCCTTCAGCTCCATGATCGGGCGGTTTCGAATGATAAGACCGGTGTCTGGTTCGACCACCGATGTATCGCACACCAATCCTTTAATGCCGCGCATGCAGCCGAAGGCCTGCTCGACCGATACCTGCGAGATCACCTTGTCGCTTTTGGCAAGCGCTTGGCGTTCCGAACGCAGTTGGGGAATCATTTCGGCCAGTTTTTCTTTGAGTGTCTTGGCCATGATCAGCTCCTTCCTCACCGTATACTACACATCTGTTGTTATCAATGATGTGAAATGTTTCACATTATTACAACCAATATAGTAGTGGTTAATCCGGACTGTCAAGCACTTGCTGGTAGCGCCGTGTTCGACATAAAGTGCTATGTAGCAACATGTTGTGAGATGCATTGGGAATCGGCCCGTTGAGTCATCGGTACTAAAACTGAGATCGGCAGGCAAAAGACGACCGCCGAGTTGGCGGGGAAACCATGTCCAGGAACATGGCTCTCTCACGTCTATATCGAGTCGGTCACCTGATTGACACGGTACAAATCTATAGTTGAAAAGGCATCGGTGTCATTTACGATGCTCAGCATAAATTTTTGAAGCTCCACAGTTGAGGCGGTCAGCACAAAATCACCGGGGCCCAGTTCTTCGTGGGCCAGATGAATGCGGCCCGCGTCGAGATTTTCGCGAAGCCAGTCGACATCGAGAATGGCCAGTGTGAGGCCGCTCGAATCAAGTTCCACTTTGGAAAAAGTATGAGCCGCGAT